>NZ_JAAHGT010000557.1 GCF_010672385.1 Okeania sp. SIO2F4 | reverse complement strand
TCAGAAATTTGCCAAAATTATCTCAACTTTTCCCAAATAACTATTTGCCTATTCCACAATCGATGACTCTACAAAAATTATTGTTGCTTTGAGAGAAACTAGAAAAGTCATCACAAAAATAGATGAAATTATTTCCAGCTTTCCCCTCCAATAGTCAGACAGTTAAACCAAGTCGGAAAATTTGCCAAAATTTTCTCAATTTTCCCAAGTAACTATTTACTTATCCCACAACGGATGAGTCGGCAAAAGTTATTGTTCCTCTGATAGAAACCAGAAAAATAATGACAAAAAGAGATGAAACTATTCTAGATTTTTACTATTTTTCTGACTCAATTCATTAATCTATTCCACAGTCAAAATAAATTGAATAAACCTTTTCAAATTAACTATTCTGTAGTAAGATACTTATAAAGATATAGTGGGATGTTTTTATCAATTTTACGGTAAGAGTAAAAAAAATAGTATTTTCCCAATTTAAACATCTCAATACTATAAAATTTCCTAAATTAAGAGTCAAGCCTAAAAAAATTTAACTCCCAATGACAAATAACCAACAAACAGAATCTTGGGTCGATCTTCGCAAATACAATCAATCTTGGTATGACCGAGGTAAACCAGGTTGGTTTGTACTACTATGGTGGTTTGTACAAGCAATTACCTTTCCCTTAACTCCTCAACCTTTATATGGTGTGAGACGACTAATATTAAATCTCTTTGGAGCCAAAATTGGTCAAGGAGTTTTAATTCGCCCCACTGCCAGATTTACCTATCCTTGGAAAATAGCGATCGCCGATTATAGTTGGATAGGAGACGACGTGGTTTTATACAGTCTTGAGAGTATCGAAATAGGTAAACATTGCGTTATTTCTCAAAAAAGTTACCTTTGCACTGGTAGTCATAATATAGAAGACCCTGCATTTGGTTTACAGACCGCAAGTATTACTATTGGAGATGGTGCTTGGGTAGCTGCAGATTGTTTTGTTGGTCCTGGTGTTAATATTGGTGCTAATACAGTTATTGGCGCTAGGAGTAGTGTATTTAAAGATATGCCTCCTGGTAAAGTTTGTTTAGGAACCCCTTGTCAACCTCGTTATCCAAGACATATTAAGATATGAGACATCAAATAATTGACTGCTCTCCAGACTAAAGTTATGGTGAGTAGTCAACCCTATCCCTGGAAAATTATAGTAGTTGACAACTTGATGAGGTAGAAAATTCTGGGGAAGTAGGCAACAGAAAAGAGGGAATAGAGATTAATGTTAATAAAATCTAAATTGACTCACTAGAGAAGATTATGTTTTAATTCTATCGGGACTTACGCATTTTTAAGTTTTAAGCACTACATATCTATAACGTTATAGTTTTTAAACTCTATATATAGTGTCTGTGCGTAAGTCCTGTCTATATTGTTTTTTTGTTCAGGAAATAACTGACCAAGGAGGATAAGTGGTAGGTCTCAAAAAAAGATTTTCAAAAGTAGTTATTGTCGGAGGAGCTGGTTTTGTTGGTAGAGAAATAATTGTTCAGTTTCAGCCAATAGCCGATAATATTGTCGTGATTGACAATATGCGTACCGGACTCAGAAACAAAAAAGAATTAGAATTAGTTGAACTAATCGAAAATGATATTCGGGATTTGGGAGGAGATTGGCCAAGAGCTTTAAGAGGGGCTGATTTAGTAATTCATCTAGCAGCAAATATTGATACTCCCTGGAGTGTTAGGTACATGAATGATGATTTTAGTCTCAATACGCTAGGTACAAAAAATGTTGTTAATGCTTGTGTAGCAGCTAGTGTTCCAAAAATACTTTATGCTTCCTCAGCAGCAGTGTATGGTGCAGTAACGGAAGACAAACTGCCAATAACAGAAAGTATATACCCAGAACCAGCATCTCCCTACGCAAAAACGAAGTTTCAAGGGGAAATAGAGGTGTTGTCAGGTGCAAGAACTTATGGATATACAGCACATTGTTTGAGGAAGTTTAACATTTATGGTCCCTGGGAAAGTCCGGTAACACTTGATGAGGTGCTTCTATACACACTTTATGTGTTAAAAAATCAAGAAATTTCTATTTTTGGTGAACCTGCAAATCAAGTCAGAGATTATGTTAGTGTAAGTGACATTGCCAGAGCTTATGTATTAGCTGCGCAATCTGAAAAACAAGGAGCATTCTTTTATAATATTTGTAGTGGCAAAGGAACAAATTTTGCTGAGTTGCTAAGTATTATTGAGAATGTAACTGGAATTAAACCGAAAACCAAAATACTCCCATTAAGACCTGGTGAATTGACTAAAAGCTGGGGTACTTATGACCGAGCTAAGGAAATAATACAATATCAACATCAAGTGAATATTGAAGAGGGAGTTAAGCAAATGGTTGAGTGGATTAAAAACACTCCTGATGAAGTGCTTAAGCTCTATAAACTGAGCTAAGATTAATAGCTCAATGTATTTTAGTATCAATTAATATGAATATTATTAATTGATATTATACTAGGCGTGATAAATGTTTGCTACAAATAGAAAATATTGATTTTAACTACTTAGTTGTTATGCAAACTTGTTTATGTGATAGAGAAATAACATTTAGGATTTTTCTAATTTTTTCCTTCTTCTTCCTTCTTCTTCCTTCTTCTTCCCTGCTGACTCCTGACTCCTGACTCCTGACTCCTCGATCATTATTTATAAGTATTCAACCAGACATGATATTACCGAAAAATTAATAATTAATAATTAATAATTAAATAATTCGCGCCTTGAAGCCTCCCCTTGGATAGGGGAAAACAAAGACAATATTCCTTATATTCAATCCTCTCGGTTTTAACCAGAGGTAATTATCAATTATACATTATCAATTATCCATTATCCATTAATGAAATCTCTCCCAGACAACTAAACGCCTTTTTCCTTACCTGTAACATTTATAATATTCTTTTTTCACATCTGGTATTACTCATTCATATTCTTATAAGTTGCTACTGCAGAAGGAGAACTGCGGTTTAAGTAACGGAATATCCAATACTTAAGAACCGCATCTAAAATCACTGGAAAAGTAGCAATAAATAAGAAGTTAAAGTCTCTGCTTTCCGGTAATCCAAAATGTCTAGTAATATTTTCCAAAATTACTTCCCAACCATGAGGCGAGTGGAACCCTACAAACATATCTGTTAACAAAATAATTATAAACGCCTTAGCACTATCACTAAGACCATATATAACATCATCCATAAAAGATTTTAAAACCTCAACATCTCTTTTATTCATAGAAATAATCGCGACAAAAGTAAAAAAAGATATTAGGTCACAAAAAATATTTTTAATCGCATTATTGCCTTTAACTTCATATTCCCAAGCTATTTCTTGAGCTCTTTCTTCTACCTTGTGTTCAATTAATTCTTCCCTTTCCGACTTAGGTATTTCAAAAAAATCTTTTCCAGATTCAGATAATTCTGGAAATAATTCTGGAGCCTTACCTAAATACATTTTAAAATGAAGTTTTTCCTCATATTGATGCAACTCCATCAAAGCTTCCTCTTCCATATTAGGGTTGAGAAAAATTTCTTCTTGTTTATGAGGCAGTGGGATAAAATTATCAACCAAATAACCCACAATAGTTATTTTTGATAACTGGTGCATAAGTAAAGGAACTAAAATCAACAGCAAGACAAATCTAATCGAAGTAATAGTCTTGACTTTAGATTTTCTGAACTTTTTAATTACCTCATCTTCTGCTTCAGGATCTAACTCTTTTTTAATTTTTTTAAAAGTATTTAAGAGCGAACGTGGTAAGAAGCTTATTTCAGGAGTATCCTTTTTCAGTTCTTCTAAATTATTTTGATTTTGAGAAAAATTAGACAATATATTATTGGGATAATTATTGATATTATCTTGACTAGATACTATAGCTACAGAGGATGAAGTATTAGGAACTTCTACAATAACATTTGATTTTTGCAGTTGAGGCTTTGAAGATTGACGATACCGAGTAGTTACTAGATCGATAAACTCTAGTTTTTCTAAAATTATCGATGGTCGATCCTGAAATTCTTGCTGATAATTTTGATTAAACTTATCCCCTTGCCTGTCAAGCTTTTTTTGCTCAAGAAGACCTACCACTGAAACACTTGTATTAAATTCAGCTAATCTAGTTTGAATAATTTTTAAATATCGCTTCAGTTCCGAATTCAAATAACATTTAGCACTATTACTATAATTAACCGATTCAGTAGAAATCTTTTGCCCGGCAAAATGTTCCTCTTCAATAGCCTTTATTTTGAGAGCAGCATCATAAGCTATATCCAAAGCTCTTTCAGGAGTTTCTCGGAACCACTGGTTAGCATTCAGCATAGACAGTTTAAATTGCTTCCAGGGATAAATAGCCATCTTTCTTAATATTCTAAATAAATTCAATTAGATTGCCATATATAATATACTGACAATCTAATCTATAATGAACATTTATATAGCTTTAATCAAAAGCAATACCCACTTAAAAATAATATCTTTACACTTTGATTAACTTAGCTGGAATCTGAGCAGATTTTTTCTTTTAATGTCAGCAATAAATATTCTAATCATCTAAATCAAATTATCTCTATTTCTTCAATAAAATTTAATTAATTAAACTCCCCAAGCGTTGAACTAACTGCGCTCCTTCTATCACTCCTTCTATCTTGTCTGCTGGCTGACCATTTTTAAACAAAACTAAAGTCGGCAAAGCATGAATGTTATACTTTGAAGCTAAGTGGGGATATTTGTCAGTATCAATTTTAACTATTCGTAGTTTATCTTTCATCTGTTCATTCACCTGTTCCAGAATAGGGGTCATCATTTTACAAGGGCCACACCAAGTAGCATAAAAATCGACTAAAACAGGCAAATCTGAACCAGCAAGTAATTCATCAAAACTATTGAACTTCTTTTTAACTGTCATAAGCAAAAATTTATTGGGTTATGGGTATTATAGCAGTCGCTATTACTGGCACAGAAATTCTCAAGTATAGTCACAGTAACAATTTAACTTCTAACTTAGCGCCTTATGACTTCTGAGTTATGACTTCTGACTTCAGCTATATTAGCTTAACGCAACAAACCATAATCCCCTAAGATAAGTTAGTTTAATTTCAGAAAAAAGGATTTAATTATGGAAGCATTACCCGAAACACTACAACGTTTGAAAGGACAAGTAGCAATAATTACAGGTGCATCTAGAGGAATTGGCCGGGCGGCAGCTTTAGCATTAGCAATGGAAGGGGCAAATGTAGTTGTAAACTATGCTAAATCAAGTGGTGCTGCTGTGGAAGTAGTGGCAGAAATAGTTGCTGCGGGTGGCAGTGGAATGGCGCTACAAGCAGATGTTTCTAAAGCTGAGGAAGTGGATACCCTGGTCAAAGAAGTTATGGAAAAGTGGAGTCGCATCGATATCCTGGTTAACAATGCTGGTATTACCCGCGATACTCTACTATTGCGGATGAAACCTGATGACTGGCAGTCAGTAATAGACCTAAATTTGACTGGGGTGTTTCTTTGTACTCGTGCTGTGAGTAAAATTATGCTCAAACAAAAGATTGGGCGTATTATTAATGTTGCTTCGGTGACTGGGCAAATGGGTAATCCTGGTCAAGCTAATTATAGTGCAGCAAAAGCAGGAGTAATTGGTTTTACTAAAACTGTAGCAAAGGAACTGGCTAATAGAGGCATTACAGCAAATGCAGTTGCCCCAGGGTTTATCGCTACTGATATGACGAAAGACCTGAAAAATTATGAGGAAATTGTTAAGTTTATTCCTTTAGGTCGTTATGGTACTCCAGAAGAAGTAGCAGGTATGATTAGGTTTTTAGCTGCTGATGCTGCGGCAAATTATATTACAGGTCAAGTGTTTAATGTGGATGGGGGAATGGTGATGGCTTAATGGATAATTGATAATTAGGGTTTGCTGAAAAAAGCAGAGTGTGGGAAGACAGAAAAAGTAGGGGAATAATTGTCAGAGTGATTTTTCTGTGCTTGTCTGCCTTTCATCCTAACTTTTTGGTTACTCAAGCTTAAAGATTTGCACTTTTTTTGCTCCAAAAAAGCACTTACCTTTATTTGTTAGTGCTTTGAAATTTAATCAGCAAACACTAATTAAAATCAAAAGTTAAAAGTCAAAAGGCAAAAGTCAGAAAATTTGATAATTTTTGTACTCCACTGATACATCTAATACCATTTCTCAAAAAGAATGCTATACCCGATCGGGTAGGGAAGTGTGGTCCGTGTGGGGAGAAATAAACATAAGAATAATAAACATTAACTGGGTTATTTTTAGGAAAAAAGTGATTGATATTGTGTTGATTACTTAATAACTGAAGTCCGACCTAAGTACAGCAATACTTTTGGGAA
>NZ_JAAHGT010000556.1 GCF_010672385.1 Okeania sp. SIO2F4 | reverse complement strand
TCCCCTTCAAGGAGGAAGCTTGATATCTTAATATGGGGTTGGTAATTGGTAAGATGATTTTCTACTAGGAGTGATACCCATCATTTACTCTGGTCAAATATTTAGAGGTATCAGAAACAGATTACTCTTAAAGTTTCATCTCTTGATTTACCAATGCTCTTAATTTTTTGCTTAAAAGTTAAAAGTATTAATTCCAACTTCTATTAACTCATACCAAATTAAAAAAAGGAAGTTACATCTTAATCTGTGATTTATTCCTACAATAAAACAATTATAAATCCCATAAATTGTAAAAATAAAAAAAATTTTCCTCTTTTTTTATTCTTTGTTTTCTTCCCCTATTCCCTATGCCATGACTGTAGCAATATTTTGTGAAATTGGTATCATATATCCTACAAATCAAAAGTTAAAAGTTAAAAATATTAATTCCGGCTTCTATCAAGTCAGATTAATTAATCATAATATATAGCAATCGTAAATGATTTGTAAAAAAAACTGTAGGGGTTTAATCTTTATCATCTAATTTTTACTTTGGTTTGGAGAACAAACCCCTAAAATAAAATATTACAACCTAATTTAAGATTGCTATAGGAGGATTAAATAATTAACAATTAATCATTGCCTCTTCTTTTTTATCCTTAGTATGTATTAAGAGTCTTTAAAACTTATACCTTTGAATTCCCAAATATAAAATTGGTATGTATATACTAACACAGCCATTATACTAACCCTTAAAATACTTTGGATTAAGTCTTAATTCTCAAACGAATAAAAATAAGTCTATGCCACGACGCCAAGATATACGCAAAATCCTACTGGTTGGTTCTGGTCCGATTGTAATTGGCCAAGCCTGTGAATTTGATTATAGTGGAACTCAAGCTTGCAAAGCTCTAAGGGAAGAGGGTTTTGAAGTAGTGTTGGTAAATTCCAATCCTGCCACAATTATGACAGACCCGGAAATTGCCGAACGCACCTACATTGAACCTCTAACCCCAGAACTTGTAGAAAAAGTTATTGCTAAAGAAAGACCAGATGCCCTATTACCAACAATGGGCGGTCAGACTGCTTTAAATATAGCAGTTTCTCTGGCAAAAAATGGCACTTTAGCCAAATATGGTGTGGAATTAATTGGGGCCAAATTACCTGCGATTGAAATGGCCGAAGACCGTCAATTGTTTAAGGAAGCAATGGGCCGGATAGGTATCCAGGTCTGTCCATCGGGTATTGCTAGTAATTGGGAAGAGGCCAAGGCGATCGCTCAAAAAATAGGAACATATCCTCTAATTATTCGTCCTGCTTATACTTTGGGAGGGACTGGTGGCGGTATTGCCTACAACCAAGAAGAATATGAGGTGATGGCACAAGCGGGGATAGATGCTAGTCCGGTGTCTCAAATTTTGGTGGAAAAATCTCTGATTGGTTGGAAGGAATACGAACTGGAAGTAATGCGAGACTTAGCAGATAATGTGGTGATTATTTGCTCTATTGAAAATATTGACCCGATGGGGGTACATACGGGAGATTCTATTACTGTTGCTCCGGCGCAAACGTTGACGGATAAGGAATATCAACGATTGCGGGATGCTTCGATTAAAATTATTCGGGAAATAGGTGTGGAAACTGGGGGGTCGAATATTCAGTTTGCTGTTAACCCGGTGAATGGGGATGTGATTGTGATTGAGATGAACCCACGGGTGAGTCGCTCTTCTGCTTTGGCGTCAAAAGCGACTGGTTTCCCCATTGCGAAAATGGCTGCAAAGTTGGCAGTTGGTTATAGTCTGGATGAAATTCCGAATGATATTACGAAAAAGACACCAGCTAGTTTTGAACCTACTATTGATTATGTAGTTACAAAAATTCCAAGATTTGCTTTTGAGAAATTTCCTGGTTCCCAAGCAGTGCTGACTACTCAGATGAAGTCGGTTGGGGAAGCAATGGCAATAGGTCGGACATTTCAGGAGTCGTTTCAGAAAGCTTTACGGTCTTTGGAAACAGGTAGAGGTGGTTTTGGTGGCGATCGCTGGGAAAAGGTACCCAGTTTGGAACAGGTAAGAGCGGGGTTACGCACACCTAACCCAGAAAGATTATTTACAGTACGTCACGCTCTGTTACTGGGAATGACTGTAGAAGAAATATATGAATTGACTGGAATAGATATTTGGTTTTTGGATAAGATGCGGGAGTTGGTTGAGACAGAAAAGTTGATTAAACGCACTCCCCTGAATGAATTGACAAAAGAGCAGATGTGGGATATCAAACGGCAAGGTTTTAGCGATCGCCAAATTGCTTATTGCAGTAAGACTACTGAGGATGAAGTCAGAAGTTATCGGTTGAGTTTGGGAATTAAACCTGCTTATAAAACGGTGGATACTTGTGCAGCAGAATTTGAGGCGCTGACACCTTACTATTATTCTACTTATGAAGAAGACTCAGAGGTTTTGCCATCAGAAAAACGCAAAGTAATGATTCTGGGAGGGGGACCCAACCGCATTGGTCAAGGAATAGAATTTGATTATTGTTGTTGTCATGCTAGTTATGCTTTAGGAGAGGATGGGTTTGAAACAATAATGGTTAACTCTAACCCCGAAACTGTATCGACTGACTATGATACGAGCGATCGCCTCTATTTTGAACCTTTGACTAAAGAGGATGTACTGAATATTATTGAGGCAGAAAACCCGGAAGGTATTATTGTTCAGTTTGGCGGACAAACACCTTTGAAATTAGCTCTTCCTCTACAAAAATATTTAGAGCAAGTAGAAAGTCAAACTAAAATTTGGGGTACTTCTCCAGACTCCATTGATACTGCTGAAGACCGGGAACGTTTTGAGAAAATTTTACGAGATTTAGATATTCGTCAAGCAGCAAACGGTCTTGCTCGTAGTTTTGAAGATGCGTTAGCAGTTGCACAAAAAATTGGTTATCCTGTGGTGGTGCGACCTTCCTATGTTTTGGGAGGTCGAGCAATGGAAATTGTTTATTCTGACCAAGAGTTGGAGCGTTATATGACGTTTGCGGTACAGGTGGAACCGGAACATCCTATCTTAATTGACAAATTCTTGGTAAATGCTATTGAGGTAGATGTGGATGCTATTGCTGATGGTACTGGTCAGGTAGTTATCGGTGGCATCATGGAACATATTGAAGAAGCAGGTATTCACTCTGGAGACTCTGCTTGTTCCATACCTTATCAAACTTTAGCTCCTGCTGCGGTGGAAACAATTCGCCAATGGACTGTTGCTCTAGCAAAAGCGTTGAATGTTATCGGGTTAATGAATATTCAGTTTGCAGTGCAAGGGGAAACAGTATATATTTTGGAAGCTAACCCCCGCGCGTCGCGGACAGTACCTTTTGTATCTAAGGCAATAGGAACACCTTTGGCAAAAATGGCATCGCGAGTCATGTCTGGGAAAAAGTTAGAAGAATTAGGTTTTGTAGAGGAACAGATACCCGCTCATGTTTCTGTGAAAGAAGCAGTGTTACCATTTGCGAAATTCCCTGGTACAGATACTTTGTTAGGACCTGAAATGCGCTCGACTGGTGAGGCGATGGGTATTGATGTTGACTTTGGTAAAGCTTTTGCCAAAGCACAGTTATCCGCAGGGCAAAAATTACCTTTAGAGGGAACGGTGTTTGTGTCAATGAGCGATCGACATAAGGAAGCAGTTGTACCTGTGGTTAAAGATTTAATTGACTTAGGTTTGAAAGTGGTGGCAACTGAAGGAACTCGGAAGGTATTGTGTTTGCATGGTTTAGATGTGGGTTTGACCTTGAAGTTGCATGAAGGGCGACCTAATGTTTTGGATGGGATTAAAAATGGAATCATTCAGTTAATTATTATAACTCCTTCTGGGGAGGAAGCGCGTGTAGATGGAATTAAAATTCGGCGGAGTGCGTTGGATTATAAAATACCGTTGATTACGACTATTGCGGGGGCGAAAGCGACAGCAGCGGCGATTCGAGCGTTGAAGTCGGAAGCGTTAGAGGTGAAGGCGATACAGAATTATTATTGAAGAAGGGAATAGGGAATAGGGAATAGGGAATAGGGAAGAAGGAAGAGAAGTTGTAGGGTGCGTTAGACGGTTGAAATTTAGACTCGGAAAGAGATTTAGCAACCCGTCGTAACGCACCGTTTTAGTATAACCTAACCCCCCAACCCCCTTCCCTGCTAGCGTTGGGGGAAAATATTCCTTCTCCCCTCTCCTGGGAGGAGAGGGGTTGGGGGAGAGGTTTTAATTTGACGGCAAACAGTCAACCCTGTAGGGAGGTTCCATGGAACCTCCCTACATTTTTCAAAAAGATTCTTATAAACAAAGTAAAAGAGGGGAGCAGGGAATAGGTATGGAGGGAACACGAAGAGGTTGTAGGGTGCGTTAGACGGTTAAAATTTATACTCGCAAAGAGATTTAGCAATCCGTCGTAACGCACCATTTTAGTATAACCTAACCCCCCAACCCCCTTCCCTGCTAGCGTTGGGGGAAAATATTCCTCTCCCCTCTCAAAAGCAGGAGAGGGGTTGGGGGAGAGGTTTTAATTTGACGGCAAACAGTCAACCCTGTAGGGAGGTTCCATGGAACCTCCCTACATTTTTCAAAAAGATTCTTATAAACAAAGTAAAAGAGGGGAGCAAAGTTTAATTCATTACTCCTCAACTTTTAACTTCCCTTCGCGATCGCAACTTTCATGCTAGAAAGTCGCTATAAACTGAAAATTCCTGTAGTAACGCACAACCGCGATCGCTCTGTTAATCTACAACACCAAATAAAATTTTATTATCTGAAGAATATTTTTTATAAAGACTTTTATTATATCACTCCCAGACTTCCTAGATATACTAACTAATAAAAATTTCTATAATTTATTTGAAGCCGTAATAAAACGGTTGTTAAACCATAATATCCGGAAAGTTTAGTCTAGCTTCATCGAAAATTTATAATTACTGTTGCCGTAGCTATACATTTCAAGCCTTTATCTAGTAATTAATTCCACTGATTTTAACTAACTAGAAACACTGTAGACAAAATTAAAGATTCTGTAAAGTTAGGCACATCAGTATTGCGAAAATTTCGGGGGGGGGGTAGATTAATGTTGTAGGCAATAAATCTTAACTCAGGAAATTTAATTATGTTGAAAAAGCTTTCAATCGCTTCTGGATTAACTACCGCAGGATTAGCGTCTGCTTTAACTGTAATAGCATCTGTTCTTCCTGCTCAAGCAGCAACTATAGAACAAACTGTAAGCAATTTTTTTAACCCAATCTCATTTGATGGCTTTGACTCTTCTGTAGGAAACCTTACAGGAGTTTCTTTAGACTATAATTTATCTGCTACAGGTTCAGCATTTGACCCAGCTCAATTATGTACATCTTTCCAGGATTGTGAAGGAAGTTTTGTCTTATCTTTGTTTGGTGATGGAGCATTTGCTGGTTTGTCTGATGTAGAGAGCATTTTTGTTAGCAACCCTCAAGTAGATAATGGGGTTTCTGTAAATTTGAATATAACAGACTGGGAAATGTTTAACACCAGTGCATTTGTAGATGTAGCTTCTGTTGGTGATGTCGTTGTCGAGTTTTTTGCGGATGGAGACCTTAGCTTTGACTTTTTTTCTGGTCTTAATCTTTCCGAAGTATCAGGAGAAGTGACTTTAAAATATGAGTTTGAGGAAGTTCAATCAACACCCGAACCTGCTTCTATGCTAGGCTTACTAGCTATAGGTACTATCGGTGCTACTTCCTTGAAACGCAAACAGAAAGAAGAAAAGTAGGTTCACAGGTCTAATTTCTAGCAAACCTACGTCAATTTTAAAACCTAACTTAAGTATATCTCCAAATATTCGATTTTGAGAAGATGCACCCGAAAAATATTAGGGTGTGTCTCTCAACTTTTTCATATAATATTTTGTCCAGCAAAACAATTGTCATTGCCAGCGACAGCATTTGCGGAGCATTAGGTCAAATAAAAACTCCAATCAAAGAAGATAGACAACTTTCCCATATTATTAGCTTTAACCCAAATACAGGACTGTTGAAGTTCGTTGAAGCTAAACTATTTCAATATTTAACTTTAATACCATTTTTTATATTGAATAATATCTAGTTAATATTATCAATATAAAAATCAGTAATCCAACCTCGTTGAACAAACAATGGAAGTAAGACTCCAACATCTACTTGAGGCTCAACATCAACGAGTTTTTCACAGATAATTTCAAATGGATAATTTCCTTGAAAAGCAGTTAATAATTCCCACTCCTCATCATTAGGTAAATCAATCCGCATATCATAATTTTGTCGCCATAAAAATATTTTTACCCCACCCTCATCTAAACTTACTATCTCATCACCTTGATAATCAGGTTGATTAATTTCCCAAATTCTATA
>NZ_JAAHGT010000555.1 GCF_010672385.1 Okeania sp. SIO2F4 | reverse complement strand
TATTCATACTTTTATCGCTACCTCTGACATTCACTTAGCTTACAAACTTAAGAAAACTAGAGCAGAAGTATTAGAGATTGCTCCAGAAATGGTTGCCTATGCTAAAACTTTTGTGGATGATGTAGAATTTTCTCCCGAAGACGCAGGTCGCTCCGACCCAGAATTTCTCTATCAAGTATTAGAGTTAGCGATCGCTGCTGGAGCTACGACAGTTAATATTCCTGATACTGTAGGTTATACGACTCCTGCTGAATTTGGGGCACTGATTCGGGGTATTAAGGAAAATGTGCCGAACATTGACCAAGCGATTATTTCGGTTCACGGTCACAATGACTTGGGTCTGGCAGTTGCTAATTTCCTGGAAGCAGTGAAAAATGGCGCTCGTCAGTTAGAATGTACTATCAATGGTATTGGCGAACGTGCTGGTAATGCTGCTTTGGAAGAATTGGTGATGGCGTTGCACGTTCGACGACAATATTATAACCCATTTTTGGGTCGCCCACCGGAGTCAGAAGCACCACTTACTAATATTGATACTCGTCATATTTATAAAACATCCCGTCTGGTTTCTAATTTGACAGGAATGTTTGTGCAACCAAATAAAGCTATTGTTGGTGCTAACGCTTTTGCTCACGAGTCAGGTATTCACCAAGATGGGGTACTCAAAAATAAACTGACCTATGAAATTATGGATGCTCAGTTAATTGGGTTGACAGATAATCAAATAGTCTTGGGTAAACTTTCCGGTCGTCATGCTTTCCAAACTCGGTTGCAAGAGCTTGGGTTTGAACTCTCAGATGAAGAAATTAATAAGGCATTTCTTAAGTTCAAAGATTTGGCAGACAAAAAGAAAGAAATCACAGATTGGGATTTAGAATCTATTATTAATAGCGAGGTTCGACAACCACCCGAACTATTCCGTTTGGAGTTGGTGCAAGTTTCTTGTGGCGATCGCTCTCGTCCTACAGCTACAGTTAGTATCCGTACTCCCAATGGGGAGGAATTGACTGATGCTGCTATTGGTACTGGTCCTGTGGATGCTGTGTACAAGGCAATTAACCGAGTAGTGAATGTACCAAATGATTTAATTGAGTTTTCCGTGCAGTCAGTAACTGCTGGTATTGATGCTATTGGGGAAGTGACTATTCGCTTGCGTTATGAAGGGCGAGTTTATTCTGGTCATGCTGCCAATACAGATATTATTGTGGCATCTGCTGAAGCTTATGTAAATGCTTTAAATCGATTGTATGCAGTTTTGCAAAGTGGTGTAGATAAAATACATCCGCAAAAGAGTCAACCTGAAGAAGTAGTAGCTGGTAGTTAATAGATAGTTTCTGTAGGGTGCGTTAGCGGGTAGATAAATTATACTTAGTTCAAGTTAATATTGTTCCCGGGTAACGCACCTGATTACTAATTAGAATTGCAACTATCTTGACAATATCCAGGAGCATTATATTATGTCCAATTGGAAAGGTATAATTAGGCTAGTAGTTGGGCTTTAGCCCGATATATTTCGTGGGCTAAAGCCCAACTACAAACTAATACTTTTAAAAAAAATTATGACAAAACTAATCAAGACCTCTCGCCCTAAAAAAAATAGAATATTTTCTACAAATTCTATCTCTCCTCAAGAAATATATTGGCAAGAGAAAGTATAATGTTGTCCGCACCTCGGCGGTACTCAAACAAGTTAATCTTCAACAGAAAGCATAAAGTTAGCCGTAGGCGAAGCCTTCCCTAAAGGTAGCAATCCCTCAAATTATGATGAGATTGCTTCGGGGGGTTTAAGGTTGAAAAAAGTCAAATAATTGCTTTTGGCGTCCCCCTCGCTGCGGACATAATCAAAAGTATAATGTTGTCCGCACCTCGGCGGTAGTCAAACAAGTTAATCTTCAACAGAAAGCATAAAGTTAGCCGAAGCAATCCCTCAAATTATGATGAGATTGCTTCGGGGGGTTTAACGTTGAGCAGACAAAAATAATTGCTTTTGCCACCCCCCTCGCTGCGGACGTAATCAACCCAATAGATATCTCCAGAAAAACAAACAGGCAAGATGCTTGTACTACCTGTAGAAAGTTATGTTTCACTATCATTTTACCAAAAAAAGAGGTTTAAAGCCTCCCCTTTTAAGGGGATGAAAAGATAAAAGTTCATTATTTCAAGCCTCTGGGTTCAGCCAGAGGTTACTGATAACTGATATAGCAGTCGAAGCAAAGATTAGGACATTTCGCGCATCCTGAAATCCTTTGACAGTTTACTATTCCCTCCATACCTATTCCCTATTCCCGATTCAAGTAGCGCTATAACTGATAACTGATAACTGAAATGACCTAACCTACATTTTGATGTTATTCTAACCATAGAATTTATAGTAAAAATAATAAATAAAAATGATACTAGAAGCAGTTTATGAACAAGGAGTATTGCGGTTAACCAAACCTCTAAACTTACCAGAGGGAACGCGAGTTGAAATTACTCTTGTTAAGAGCAGAACAAATTTTCAACAGCAAAAACCTGCCGATATTTTGGCAGCGTTCGCTTCACTACCTTTAGAGGGAGAGCAGGATGAGCAACTTCAACAGTTAATGAATAAGTTTCACGAAAGTCAGGATAATCAACAATTATTATCTAGAGAAGAACAACAAGAGTTAGAGGAATTAGCAGTGGCAGAATTAACAGCAGCAACGGAACGAACTAGGGAGATATTGGCAAATTTGAAAAATCAAGAAACCTAATTTTAAATGCCTGCTAGAGATTCTATTCATAATTTAGTTAAGAAAGCTATTATTAAAGATGGTTGGGAAATTACAGATGACCCCTATGTAATTTCTTATGGTGAAAGATTTTTGTTTATAGACTTAGCTGCTACGGGCCACGAATTTAATAATGGAAATTTGATTGCTGCTAAACAAGGAAATTTTCAGCTTGCTCTGGAAATAAAGGAATTTAGAGGTAATTCTCCAATAGTAGATTTAGAACAAGCTATTGGGCAATACATTCTTTATCAATTACTACTCAAAGAAGTTGACCCAGTGAGGGAAATTTATCTAGCTATTAGTAGCTTTACTTATAATAATATATTCAGTGAATCTATTGGTAAATTAGTAATTAATAATTTGCCCATGAAATTGTTGGTTGTAGATTTAGAAAAAGTCGAGGTTTTACAATGGATACCCCAAAGACCTATAGAGAAATCGTCAAACAAGTAATTGGGAAATATGCTAAATTACGTCCTTCTCATGGAAATATTAGATTGGATACTGTTTTTGATGAACAGAGCGATCGCTATGCTCTGATGCAAGTGGGATGGAACAGAGGTAAGCGAGTTAGAGGAAATATTATTTATATTACTCTAGCAGAGGGAAAGGTTTATGTTGAATATGATGGTATAGAACAGGGAATTACTCAAGATTTAATCGACCAAGGCATTCCTCAGAATAATATAATTTTAGAACATTTATGGGAAATGAATGCTGAAAATTTCAGGGAAGTTGAGTCAAATTATTAGTAGTAGTAAAGGAACAAGTTAAATTGTCCGCAGCGAGGCGGTAGTCAAACAAGTTAATCTTCTGGAGAAAGCGTTAATTCAGCCGAAGCAATCTCAGCAGAATTTGAGAGATTGCTTCGGGGGGTTTAATGTTGAACAAAGTCAAATAATTGCTTTTGGCGTCCCCCTCGCTGCGGACATAATCAAAACTCTAATATTGTCATTGCGTTAACGCAGTTTTGCGACAGCAAGGCGGTGGTCAAACAAGTTAATCTTCAACAGAAAGCGTTAACTCAGCCGTAGGCGAAGCCTTCCCTAAAGATACCAATCTTAGCAGAATTTGAGAGATTGCTTCGGGGGGTTTAAGGTTGAACAAAGTCAAATAATTGCTTTTCCCGTCCCCCTCGCTGCGGACGTAAAATGTTGTCCGCACCTCGGCGGTAGTCAAACAAGTTAATCTTCTGGAAAAAGTATAACCTTAGCCGAAGCAATCTGATAATTTGAGAGATTGCTTCGGGGGGTTTAAGGTTGAGCAGACAAAAATAATTGTTTTTGCTACCCCCCTCGCTGCGGACGTAATCAACCCAATTGTCCGCAGCGAGGCGGTAATAGGACAAGTTAACCTTCAACAGAAAGCATAAATTTAGCCGAAGCAATCTCTTTTCTTTTCCCGTCCCCCTCGCTGCGGACGTAATTAAGTGACTGATAACTGAATTGCATATCTTCCTTGAAACTAGAAATATAATAGATGAAATTTTCTAGTTGTGAGGCAAGGGTTAAGTTTATGGTTTCTCCTAAGAGATGGTTGTCTATTATCAGTGTTAATAGTCTGATGTTATTTAATGTCAGTTTTCCTATATTAATGTTGCCCAATATTGTCAATGGGGGAGAAATTATTGCTCAGACAGACAAGAGTGCTGAGGCTGAAAGATTATTTAATCAGGGATATGAACTATATCAGCAAGGTACAGCAGAATCTTTGAGGGGAGCTATTGCTAAATGGGAAGAGGCACTATTACTATATAGGAAAACGCGCAACCTGAGTGGGGAAGCAGTTACACTTCTTAGTATTGGTCGTGTATACTCAGACTTAGGAGAAAAACAACTTGCACTCAATTACTACCAGCAAGCTTTACCTATATATCGGCAAGTAGGCGATCGCTTTGGGGAAGCAGCTACTCTCAATAATATTGGCGCTGTCTACAATGATTTAGGAAAAAAACAACTTGCACTCAATTACTACCAGCAAGCTTTACCTATACTTCGGCAAGTAGACCATCGCCGTGGGGAAGCAAACACTCTCAATAATATTGGCCTTGTCTACAGTAACTTAGGAAAAAAACAACTTGCACTCAATTACTACCAGCAAGCTTTACCTATACTTCGGCAAGTAAGCGATCGCCGTGGGGAAGCAAACACTCTCAATAATATTGGCTTCGTCTACAGTGACTTAGGAGAAAAACAAACAGCTCTCAATTACTACCAGCAAGCTTTACCTATATATCGGGAAGTAGACGATCGCCGTGGGGAAGCAAGAACTCTCAATAATATTGGCCTAGTCTACAGTAACTTAGGAGAAAAACAAACAGCACTCAATTACTACCAGGAAGCTTTACCTATAAGACGGCAAGTAGGCGATCGCTTTGGGGAAGCAATCACTCTCAATAATATCGGCGGTGTATACTCAGACTTAGGAGAAAAACAACTTGCACTCAATTACTACCAGGAAGCTTTACATCTATCTCAGCAAATAGAAGATAAGGGTGGGGAAGCAGTCACTCTCAATAATATTGGCAATGTCTACAGTGACTTAGGAGAAAAACAAACAGCACTCAATTACTACCAGCAAGCTTTACCTATACTTCGGCAAGTAGGCGATCGCTATGGGGAAGCAATCACTCTCAATAATATTGGCGCTGTCTACAATGATTTAGGAGAAAAACGACTTGCACTCAATTACTACCAGGAAGCTTTACATCTATCTCAGCAAGTAGAAGATCGGGGTGGGGAGGCAAACACTCTCCATAATATTGGCGCTGTCTACAGAAGTTTAGGAGAAAAACAACTTGCACTCAATTACTACCAGCAAGCTTTACCTATACTTCGGCAAGTAGGCGATCGCTTTGGGGAAGCAAGAACTCTCAATAATATTGGCAATGTCTACAATGATTTAGGAGAAGAACAACTTGCACTCAATTACTACCAGGAAGCTTTACCTCTATCTCAGCAAGTAGAAGATAAGGGTGGGGAAACAATCACTCTCTATCACATCGCTAAAGTCCAACGAGACCAAGGCAACCTCACGAAAAGCCTCACTTTCATAGAAAAATCCATAGAAATAATCGAAGACCTCCGCACCAAAATTGTTGCAACTGACCTGCGAACATCCTATTTTGCCACAGTTCAAGATTACTATCAATTCTACATCGACCTCCTAATGCAACTCCACAAACAAAACCCCAACAAAGGTTATGACAGCGAAGCATTAAACGCCAGCGAACGCAGTCGCGCCAGAAGTCTACTAGACATCTTAGCAGAATCAGGAGCAGACATCAAAACTGGAGTTGACCCCCAACTTCTCGCCCAAGAAAAACAACTACTGCAAAAACTCAACACATTAGACCAAGCGCGACAACTCAACACCGAAGGATACAACCCCGACCAACTCAAACAACAAATTGAAACCTTAACCAACCAACTGCAACAATTAGAAGTCAAAATCAAACAAAACAGTCCTCGTTACGCCAATCTCAAATATCCAGACCCCCTCACCGCCTCAGAAATTCAACAACAAGTTATCGACAAAGACACCATACTTTTACAATATTCTTTGGGAAAAGATGCCAGTTATTTATGGTTAGTAACTCAAAAAGAAATCAGCAGTTATGAACTACCGAAAAAATCAG
>NZ_JAAHGT010000554.1 GCF_010672385.1 Okeania sp. SIO2F4 | reverse complement strand
AAAATGATGGTAAACATTTATAAATGATGCCAGGTGACGCCCGTTAGAATCTTTAGATCGCGGGAGAATATGTCAGTCATCCGGTAGGGATGTTGCATGGAACGTCCCTACCCTACTCCCTAATGCACTATTTTAACTGAAACGCTCCACTACATTAATGCACACTTTTAGCTGTGCCACGCAACTACTAGACCGACACAGCTAAAATGGTGCGTTAGATGTAGGTTGGGTTGAGGGAGCGAAACCCAACAACAATCTTTCTCCGGTAGGGACGTTCCATGGAACGTCCCTACCCTACTCCCTAATGCACTATTTTAACTGAAACGCTCCACTACATTAATGCACACTTTTAGCTGTGCCACGCAACTACACCCTTTAGGTTGGGTTAAACGGTAGAATCACCCAAAAATAATTTGAGTTTTTTTTACTTACCAAATTATTAATTATTAATAATTATTAATTAAATAATTCAGGTTAAAAGTCTCCCCTTTCAATGGGAAAAAAAGAAACAGTATTTCCTTGTATTCAATTCCGTAACGGTTTCAACCTTCTTGTAATTATCCATTATCCATTATCCATTAATGAAAGCGGTTTTCCTGCACGGTAGACCACAGTAGGGGCGATTCGCATAGATGCCCCTACTTGCTGGCCATTCGCCCCTACAGGATTTTTGCTTGTGAAGATGTGGTTAATCAATTTCAAAAGCGCTGTAATCCAACCCACCATATCTAATGTTTCAATAATGATAGTTTGTGCCTGACAAATTCTTAATTAATAACTGGGTCAGCGTTAAAATTTATCCTTCTTATAAAGCAAGAGACACAAGGAAATTCTGCTCAAGAAAAGAGGTTTTTGAATAATACTCTTAAACCTCAAAAAAAATTTTTATTCTTGCCTACCCTCACCAAAAACATTTTTAGCATAATCTACTTATCTATAATTTGATAGTTGATGAAACATTTAGCTTTCGTTTTACGTCTACATACAAAATATAGCAATCCTAAATGATTTATGAAATTACCCTGTAGTTTCATAAACTTTGGGAATAAAATAATGGATAAATATACCATCTCTACCCTTTTTCACACATGACTTAGGAAGGCTATATATCTCAATAAAAATAGTAGGGAGGTTCCATAGAATTTCCCTACAAAAGTTTCAGAAGAGAATGAACTAAAATAATCAATTATGATAACCATCAGAACCATCTCCCAGTTAGAATTAACATTAACAGAAATAGCAGGAACAATATTTTCTATTACTGGTAACGATACTTTTATTCTGACGGCGGATAATGGTCAAAACTTCTTTGTTGACCTCATAGATGAACTAAATACTTCAATCTTAGGTTTACAGGTTGGTCAATTAGTTAGAGTAACAGGTTTTGTCAATATAGAAGATAACCGACTTAATCTAATTAATACAATTTTGATTAATCAGGATGGTACAAGACCACCACCACCAATTGTCGGTCTACAAACTATCTCTGGAACTGTTGGTTTTGTAGTTAATGATAATCAATTTATTCTCAACTCTAACGGTCAAATATACTTTATTAATTTATTAGATGAATTTAATGCCATAGCATTAGATTTACAGCCAAATCAACCTATTACAATTTCTGGTTCTGTCACCTTAGAAAATAGCAGAATAGATGTTAATAGTTCTAGCATTGTAGATGGTGTAAATATTCCGACTCAGCCTCCTTTTCTCCCCGAAGGTGAATTTCCACCAGGTTCAATTATTGGTAATAATACTCCTCAATTTATTCAAGGTACCCTTAACAGTGATACCATTTTTGGTCTTGGTGGCAATGATACTATTGATGGTCAAGCAGCTAATGATAGTCTATTTGGTAATTCAGGGAGTGATAGTATTGTTGGAGGAATAGATGATGACACTATTTTTGGCAATATCGGAATAGATACTATTGATGGACAAGGTGGTAATGATAGTATTCTAGGGAATGAAGATAACGATCTTCTGGGTGGTGGTGAAGGGAATGATACTATCCAGGGTAATACAGGTAGTGATGAAATAGATGGGGGGGGTGGTGATGATAGTCTCCAGGGTAATGTTGGCAGCGATAGTATTTTTGGCAATGTGGGTAATGATAGTATTTTGGGCAATGAAGATAGCGATCGCCTAGAAGGTGGGATAGGGAATGATAGTATTTTTGGCAATATTGGTAATGACAGTATTTTTGGCAATGAAGGGAATGATATTATTTTCGGCAACAGAGATAATGACCGTCTGGAGGGTAACTCAGGTAACGATACTATTCGAGGAGGAAAAGGTGACGATCTAGTTGATGGTGGTTTTGATTTAGATTTTCTCCTAGGAGAATTGGGTAATGATGAATTGAGTGGAGGAGAGGGTGATGATTTAATATTTGGTGGTAAGGATGATGATTTTATTGATGGTGGAGAGGGGAATGATACTCTCAGTGGAGACCTGAGCGATGATACTATTATTGGGCAGTTTGGTAACGATTTTATTATTGGTGCAGGTCGTGAGTCTGGAGAAAATGAGATTGATTTTTTGATTGGTAGTGCAGGAACTGATACCTTTGTTTTGGGTAATAGCAATGTTGCTTTTTACAGTTTTGCTGGCAGTAGTGATTATGCAATAATTACCGATCTGAATAATTTGGAAAATGATGTAATTATTACGTTTGGTGGTGATGGAATTGTTTTAGGACCTGCTTCTTTAAGTACGGGACAAGGTACGGGAATTTTTGTAGATGGAGATTTAATTGCTATTGTCCTTGGGGTGACAGAGTCGGAGGTTCAAAATGGATTGATTTTGATTTAGAAAGACTAAGGGATAGCGATCGCTCGTTCGTAGTAACGACTTTAGTCGTGTAGGGTTGGTGGTGGGTTCCAAGGGTTGGGTTAGTAAGCGATGTAACGGATGAGTTGTTGGGAGGGCGATCGCTCCAGCTACTGCTAAAGGATTAAAATACCGTATAATTGAGGAATGACTTTAGCTCTAAGTGTCCATGAGTGGTATTAACCAAGAATTAATATCAAATTTGTTGGTTACGGTTCCCGAGAAATCGGAGTAATATAATTTCATCGATCGTAATACAATGGGTAGGGGCGAATGGCCATTCGCCCCTACAAGGTTTTGGTTGTAACGATGTGGTTCATCAATTTGAAAAGCGCTTTCATTAATTGATAATTGATAATGGATAATTGATAATTACAAGAAGGTTAAAACCGTTCGGGAATTGAAGATTGGGAAATATCATTTCTTTTTTTCCCCTATCCAAGGGGAGGCTTTAAACCAGAATTATTTAATTAATAATTATTAATTATTCGGTAAGGTATAATTACTAAATCTGAAAAAATATTAGTAATTATTAGGTGAGTAATGAGTGATTTTCAAGTATGCGAGCGCGATTTAACTGAAAGTATATTATCTGATTATTTACAAGCAGATAGTATTGCAGTTGATACAGAAACAATGGGTTTATTACCATCGCGCGATCGCTTATGTTTAGTCCAGTTATGTGACCCTCAAGGCAAAGTTACAGCTATTCGGATTGAAAAAGGGCAACAAGAAGCACCGAATTTAAAAGAGTTAATGGAGGCAACTGGAATAGTTAAAATATTTCATTTTGCCAGGTTTGATGTAGCAATGTTGCAGCATCATTTAGATATTAAAGTTTCCCCTATTTTCTGTACCAAAATTGCCAGTAAGTTGGCGAGAACTTATACAGGAAAACATGGTTTAAAAGACTTAGTAATGGAGTTGGAAAAAGTAGAGTTAGATAAATCTGCTCAAAGTTCTGATTGGGGAAATGCAGAGAATTTAACAGAGGAACAATTGAGTTATGCTGCTAATGATGTGCGGTATTTATTGAGTGTTAGGCAGAAGTTAATTGGGATGTTAAAACGTGAGGAAAGATGGGAGTTAGCACAGCAGTGTTTTGAATGTTTGCCAGTATTTGTGGGGTTAGATTTATTGCAGTATAAAGATATTTTTGAGCATTAATTTAAGTTAGGTTTTGTAGAGCGATATTTGTCTTTTTTTATGCTATTATTAGTAGAGAAAATAGGAAGTAATATTGCTCTGCAATGCCAACCTAAATGTAGGGGCGAATGGCATTCACCCTCACTTTGGTTATAGAATTAGTCCTGACGGTAGTCGCATTGCACTTTATTATGGCGAAATCAAAATAAATGACAACAACCAATACCATGTTATCCCCAGAACTCGACCCAGTGAAAGATAATTGGGAATTTAGCGAAGTATGGATAGATCCTGCCTTGTCTCCTCCTTATCTGCTTTTGTTGCTCGGTGCCTCAGACGGAAGGTGTCACGTTTACGATCCGGCTGAGGGTTATCGTGTTATCTTTGAGAGCGATAATTATGATGAGGCTCAGTTTTGGTTGCTGGAGGATGAGTACGAACCCTTGGAAGGAAGACTTAAAGCTTCGGAGTTAATGTAGGGGAATAAAGCGATCGCTTAATGCTAGAAGCTAATGCTAAAAAAGATGATTTATTGGCCAACCGCTAGTAATCGCGTTCTCTAAATCATTGATTCCAGTTGCTATACCATCTAAAACTGTGTTTGTTCCATCTACAACAGCACCCCCAACTGCTGCTGCTGCACCTAAACTTGCTTTTGTTCCAAAAGCTACTTGAAACACAGGGTTTGGTGATGTTAATGCCAGCGTAGCATCTGCTAGTATTACTCCAGGATCGTCGAAGTCTTCTACAGGATCTTTATCATCTGGCACCAGATAATCGTGTATGAAGCAAGAGGGCTGATGTGCATTTAAAATAGGGTTTGAAGAAAAGGGAAGCCCTACAATTTCAGCATTTCTTTCATCCCCCACACCACATACAGTTTCTTGGGAAAAGAAATTGCCAGTTACCACATCAGCAGCACCATTAATCAAGGAATCACCAATACTCGAAGTTGTTGTAAAAGGTGAACCACCATTTTCGCTATCATCGAAAGTGAAAGTTGTGGCATTGCTACTATCAACGTAAGATGGTTCTGAGGTGGTATTATCTGTGTATAAAGTTGCAGAACCGCCACTATCAACGTAAGATGGCTCTGGTACAAATGTAATTGGAAGTTCTGATTTTTCTGCCCAAGACAACTCAAAGTAAGCATTACCAGTTTCTTCGTAGTAATGAAAATGTAGATCGTATTTACCACCTGGAGCGTAATCTGGCCAGCGATATGTAAACGTATCTCCGCCGTAGTCGTATTCCCAGGTTTCTTGGGGAGTAATGTAAACCCACTGATTTGTGATGTGATGCTTTGCTAGTAGCTGATATCCATCATCCGCTCGAACTGTAAACTCGTACTCTTTACCGGGTTCAAAATCAGCATGGGTGTAACTGCGAATGGCAAAATTATCCCGTGGAACTCGTGGGTCAGGAGAGTATAACCCCCAATCAGCAGAAAAACTGTTTCCACCACGGCCAAGGTTTAGCACAGCAAATTTGTTAGCTTCGTTCAGATAAAAATCTGTGGGTGGCTGCTGGCCATCAAACAGGAAAAAGCTAGCGTTCCACTCCGAACCATCAACCGACTCTTCTACTACTAACTGGCTATTTGTACTCTGCTCTTGATTGCTGGGAACGGCTCCAATATATCCGCCTAGCCCCGCGCCTTGAGAATTGCTAAAATTTGAAGTTGTATCTTCAACTGGACGCGCCCCAATGTATCCGCCTAGTCCCGGGCTTTGAGTATTACTAATAGCAGGAGTAGTCAACTCTATTGATGGGCTAGTTACAAGACCTTGAGTGCTACTAGAATCAGTAGTTGTGTTACTAGAAGAGTTTTCGATGTCAAAACTGATATCCAGAGTGTAATCAGTGTTGCGCCGGAATACATTTGGGTCAAAGAAACTGTCGGAGTTAAAAATATTATTAACGTTTCTGACGCTAATCAAATAGTTGCCTGCTTCTAGATAGCGACGGATACTTTCTTCTTGATATGCACCATAAGAAGTGGATGAGTCTAAAACATCCTCTCCGGGAAGGCTAAGATCATAAAAATATAGATCGGCATCCGCTACTAGGTCTTTTAGTTGAATTTCTATGTAGCCCGGTGATTCTACAGACAAGTTGTAAACTTCGCTGACTTCATCATCCGCAAGATAACTTGATTTACTTGTTTGGAAACCAGGGAATAAAACCCCTAAATCTTGATTAGTCATGGTTCTAAAAAGGTGTTAAGGAGGTGTAAAAGGTCATTCTCCAGATTTGTTTTTTTGAGTTAGTTCTCACGGGGTGACAAGGTAGCTGAAAGCTATATATAGAGGTGGACTTATCAAATAAGCTGAAGAATAGTTCAACTAAAATCCCACTATTATTGAGAATAGATGGGGGTGTGGTGCGTTCGCGGAGCGTTGCGGAGCGCAGTATCGCGCCACACA
>NZ_JAAHGT010000553.1 GCF_010672385.1 Okeania sp. SIO2F4 | reverse complement strand
TAATAAAAAAAATTACTGTGCTATAGGTTCGGTAAAAACAAATGTCGGGCACTTAGTTTCCGCAGCAGGAATTACAAGTTTAATTAAAGCTACAATAGCTTTGCAACAGAAAGTTATACCTCCTACTATTAATTTTGAAACACCTAATCCGCAAATAGATTTTGAGAATAGCCCATTTTTTGTTAATACCAAACTATCAGAATGGAAAACTAATGGCATTCCCCGTCGTGCTGCTGTCAACTCAGCAGGAATAGGTGGCACAAATGCTCATGTCATTTTAGAAGAAGCTCCTGTTGTAGAAGTTGCTCCCAGTTTGCGACAACATCAACTATTATTACTTTCGGCGCGTACCCCTTCTGCTCTAGAAACAGCAACAGAAAATTTAGTCAACCATTTAAAAGATAACCCTACCATCCCACTTGCTGATGTTGCCTACACTCTACAAGTAGGTCGCAAAGCATTCCCTCACCGACAAATAGTTGTACTTAAAGATATAGAAGATGCAGTTACAGTATTAGAAACAAAAGACCCTGAGCGAATTTTCAGCAACTTCAACGAATCAAATAATTCCTCCGTAGTCTTTATGTTTAGCGGACAAGGTTCCCAATATGTCAACATGGGGCGAGAACTCTATGAAACTGAAGTCGTATTTCGGGAAGAGTACGATCGCTGTCGGGAGTTACTCAAACCACACTTAGATATAGATATATATTCTTTATCCGACTTAAACCAAACTGCCATTGCTCAACCAGCACTATTCATTATCGAATACTCCCTCGCCAAATTATGGATGTCATGGGGAGTGACTCCTACTGCAATGATAGGTCATAGTATTGGAGAATATGTAGCTGCTACTTTAGCTGGCGTTTTTTCTCTGGAAGATGCTTTGATGTTAGTGGCAACTCGCAGTCGTTTGATGCAGCAACAACCAGCGGGGGCAATGTTATCCGTAAGTTTGTCTGCTGCTGAAGTAGAGTCTCTCTTGGCAGAAACTAAAATTTCTGGAGTAGAGTTAGCAACTAATAATGCTCCATCTTTGAGTGTAGTTTCTGGCAGTTTTGCAGCTATAGCAGAATTAGAAAATTTGCTGACTAACAGAGAAATAAACAGTCGTTCTTTGCATACATCTCATGCTTTTCATTCTCAAATGATGGATGCAGTCGTCGAACCATTTACAGAAGCAGTCAAAAAAGTCAAACTTAATCCCCCCCAGATACCATTTATTTCTAATGTGACTGGTAGTTGGATAACAGAGAATGAAGCTGTGTGTCCGAGTTACTGGGCAAAACATCTGCGTCAACCAGTACGGTTTAGTGAAGGTATTGGAGAATTATTAAAAGACAGGGAGCGCATTTTTCTGGAAGTCGGACCTGGACGCACTCTGACAACCTTTGTCAAACAACAAGCAGGGGAAAGGGTTGTATTATCTTCGTTGCGCCATCCTAAAGACAAGGAGTCAGATACGGCATTTTTGTTAAATACTCTGGGCAAACTTTGGTTAGCAGGGGTAAAAATAGATTGGTTAGAATTTTCTGCTACTGAAGAGCGTCGTCGTATTCCTTTGCCAACCTATCCGTTTGAGCGTCAGCGTTATTGGGTAGAAGCAGGAGAAGGAATCAGTAGGGGTGATTCGCGAATCACCCGTACGGAAGTCAGAAGCAAAACTGAAGATTTATCGAAAAAAGAGGATGTTAGTGATTGGTTTTATGTTCCTAGTTGGAAGCGCGATATTTTACCATCGGCAGATTTTTCTCATCACAAACCCTGGTTAGTTTTTGTGGATGATTCAGAATTTTGTTCTGCTTTTTGCCAGAGATTGAACAGTGAATATGGAGTGGAAGTTATTCAAGTCAAAATTGGTAATGACTTTCACAAAACAGACAATAATATTTATACTATCAATCCTGAAAAACGGGATAATTATGATGTTTTGTTTGCCGAAGTTTGTGCATTGGGAAATATTCAAAATATTGTTCACTTCTGGAGTTTAATACCAGCTCAAACTTATGAAGGATTTCAGGATTTAGGATTCTATAGTTTGCTGTATTTAGCACAAGCATTAAATAGTCAAAATATTAATAACCCATTACAGATAGGAGTAATTTCTAGCAATATTCAAAATGTGACTGGGTTAGAAACAATTATTCCAGAAAAATCAACTGTATTAGGTGCTTGTAAAGTCATCCCTCAAGAATTTATTAATATAAGTTGTTGTCACATCGATATAGAAAAATCTGAAATTTCAGACAATATCTCTACCATAAAAATTGACCAACTAATTTTAGAGTTAGCAGCAGATTTTACCACTCCAACAGTTGCTTATCGTAACGGGCGACGGTGGGTAGAAACTTTTGAACCTCTTAAGTTAGAAAAGGTTTCAGAAAATAAACGATTAAGAGAAAAAGGAGTTTATTTAATTACAGGAGGAATGGGAGGTATTGGTTTAGCGATCGCTGAATATTTAGCTGAAACAGTACAAGCAAAATTAGTATTAATTGGGCGTTCAGAATTTCCTCCCAAATCTGAGTGGGAAAATTTACTCAAAACTTGGGAAACTTTTCTGCAAAAAGGGGGAGAAAGTAATCCTGTAATTACAAAAATTCAAAAGTTACAAGAGCTGGAAAATTTAGGTGCAGAAGTTTTGATTCTTCAGGCAGATGTTGCTAATAAAGAACAGATGCAAAAAGCAGTAGATATAGTATCTGAAAAATTTGGCAACATTCATGGAGTAATTCATGCTGCGGGAATTATTGGTAAAGGTGAAACTAAACTCAAAACACCAGAAACAGTCGAACCTATTTTTGCTCCTAAAGTTAAAGGAACATTAGTGATAAATGAAATTTTCCAAGATACTAAATTAGATTTCCTAGTTTTTTGGTCTTCCATTAGTTCAATAATTGGTGGTATTGGGCAAATAGATTATGCTGGAGCAAATGCTTTTCTTGACAAATTTGCTAATTGTAAAACCGACCAATTTACAGCATCTATTAATTGGGATATATGGCAAGAAGTAGGAATGGCAACCAATGTTAATTTGCCAGAAGAATATAAAAAGCGACATGAAGAAAATCTCAAACAAGCTATTGCCACTCAGGAAGGAATAGAGGTCTTTAACCGAATATTACAAGGAAACCAATTAGAGCTAAATAATTTCTCTCAGGTAGTAGTATCAACAAAATCTTTTCCAGCAAGAATCGAACAATCTTTTAATCTAAAATCAGAAATTCAGCAGACATTAGAGGAAAATAAAGTTTCTAAATCAATTCATTCACGTCCAAATTTAGCAAATGCTTATGTCGCACCCCGAAATGATGTAGAGGAAAAAATTGTCAAAGTTTTAGAGGAACTTATCGGCATAGAAAAAGTAGGTATTTATGACAACTTTTTTGAAATTGGAGGTCATTCATTATTAGCAACACAGGTTAATTCTCGACTCAAAGAAATGTTTCAAATAGAAATAGCAATGGAGGATTTTTTTGATGCACCAACAGTGGCAGGAATTTCCGAAAAAATTAAATCGGCGCAAGAAAAAAATAATGGTTTTAAGCCACAAAAAATTATGGCAGTGTCTCGCGCAGCATATCGGGGAAAGTTGAATGAATAAAAGCTCGTAGTTGCGCTTTAGCGCCAGGGAAATATTTAGGGCTAAAGCCCTACTACAAACAAAAATTTTTTGAGATATCAAAAATTATTCAATTATATAACTACTAACTATTTATTACTTACTACTCAAAAAAAATGACAACAAGCAATACTTTAATTCCAGAGGATAAAAAATATAGCCAAGAAGATGTATTTATATTTCCCACATCTTTTCCTCAAAAAAGAATTTGGCTATTATCACAAATCGATCCAAATAATTACGCCTATAATAATTATTCAGCAATCAAATTAAAAGGAGAAATAAATCTAATTACTCTAGAGAAAACCTTAAATGAAATTGTACGTCGCCATGAATCATTACGAACTAAATTTGCCATAGTCAAAGGCGAACCAGTTCAAGTTGTTTTACCATCCCTAACTTTAAAACTAGCATTAACAGATTTACAAACAATACCAGATAATCAAAAAGAAGCTAAAGTAAAACAACTAATAGAACAAGAAATAAAACAACCTTTCGATTTAAAACAACTACCACTAATCAGATTTTCTCTACTACAACTTAGAGAAAACGAATATATATTAATCACCGTTATTCATCACATAATTTCTGATGGATGGTTTGGGAAAGTAATGATGGGAGAAATGGCAACACTATACACAGCATTTACCCAAAATCAACCATCACCACTACCAGACCTTCCCATCCAATACGCTGACTACACCATCCACCAAGAAAAATATTTACAAGGAAAGGTACTAGAAAACCTGATTAACTATTGGCAACAACAACTCAAAGACTTGCCAATGCTTGAGTTACCCACCGATAAACCGCGACCGACTGTAGAAACATATCGAGGCGCAACCAAAACCTTCAGACTCTCTCCAGAATTATGTAAAGCAATAAAAAATCTGAGTCAGCAACAAGGTGTAACCCTGTTTATGACATTGTTAGCAGCATTCAAAATTCTACTATTGCGGTATACGCAACAGAAAGATATTGCAGTCGGTACCCCCATCGCTAACCGCAACTCTACTGAAATAGAAAATTTAATCGGCGTTTTTATCAACACCTTAGTATTGCGCACCAACCTTGCAGACAACCCAACATTTTTAGAACTTCTAACTCAAGTACGCAAAATAGCTTTAGAAGCTTACACTCACCAAGAAATGCCATTTGAAAAGCTAGTAGAAGTCCTACAACCAGAAAGAGACTTAGGGCGATCGCCACTATTTCAGGTAATGTTTGTCCTGCAAAACAACCCTATCTCAACTGCAAAACTTCCAGGTTTAACCATAGAACCCATACCTATAGAAAACCAGACATCAAAATTTGACCTAACTCTGTATATGGAAGAGGTCTCGCCAGAAAAACCTTCTATGTTAGAACACAGTATGGGAGCATCAAATCTAACTGGGAGCGGAATGATAGGAGTCTTCGAGTATAATACAGATATTTTTGCTGCTGAAACTATTGAGCGGATGACGCAACATTTCCAAACTTTACTAGATGGCATTGTTGCGAACCCGAAGCAACTTATTTCTGAGTTACCCCTACTGACGGCGCAGGAGCAAGAAAAATTATTAGAGTGGAACAATACTAAAGTAGATTATCCTCAGACAACTTTACATCAACTTTTTGAGGCACAGGTAATAAAAACACCTGATGCTATAGCAGTAGAATTTGAGGGAGAAAAACTTACCTACCAACAACTAAATCAAAAAGCAGATCGACTGGCAATTTATTTACAAAGTCTGGGAGTAGGGGCGGATATTAAGGTAGGAATTTGTGTGGAACGTTCTCTGGAAATGGTAATAGGTTTATTGGGTATCCTCAAAGCAGGTGGCGCTTATGTACCGATAGATCCAAATTACCCATCCGAACGTATTGAGTTAATGTTATCTGATTCCGAAGCTTCGGTATTATTGACTCAAAAATATTTAGCTCCGACTCTACCAGAAACTCAAGCTCAGATTTTGTGTTTAGACAATGAGGAAATTTTCACTCAGCAGCACTCTGTCATTGCGAATGAAACAGAGTCTCAGCAAGCAATCTCTTGTTTAACTGAAAACCTTAACAGCGAAAATCTAGCTTACATTATTTACACCTCCGGTTCCACAGGTAAACCTAAAGGAGTACAAATACCTCACCGTGCTGTTGTTAACTTCTTACTCTCCATGCAGCAACAACCAGGTATGACAAAAGATGATGTACTTTTGGCAGTTACGACTATTTCCTTTGATATTGCTGGATTAGAAATTTATCTACCTCTAATTACTGGAGCCAAAGTTGTATTAGCAAGTCGCGCTACTGCCACAGATGGAATAGAATTAGCAAAACTAATTTCAACTTCCGGCACAACAATAATGCAAGCTACCCCCGCAACTTGGAGATTATTATTAGCTTCAGGTTGGCAGGGAAATCAAGATTTAAAAATTCTGTGTGGTGGGGAAGCTTTACCTACTGACTTAGCACAGCAGTTATTAAGTTGTGGTAATTCAGTCTGGAATTTATATGGTCCGACAGAAACAACTATTTGGTCAACAGTATCTCAGGTAGAAGCTTCTCAACTAGAAAAGATATCAATACCAATAGGTCGCCCCATAGCTAATACTCAGACATTTATACTTGACCATTACCAACAACCTGTACCAGTAGGAGTTGCTGGAGAACTATATATAGGTGGGGCGGGATTAAGTCGTGGTTATCTCAACCGCCCAGAATTAACTGCTGAAAAATTTATTTCTGCGATCCCCCTTCCTTCCCCCTTAACAACGGAAAAAATAGAAAAAGTTCCCCCCTTATCAAGGGGGA
>NZ_JAAHGT010000552.1 GCF_010672385.1 Okeania sp. SIO2F4 | reverse complement strand
GATAATAAGAGAGCTATTTCTAGCTGACTACTGACTATTGACTACTAGAAACTGTCCAAATATTTGTAGCAAACATTTACCCAATCATTAATAATTAGGGCTTGCTGAAACTATCTAAAAGCATTTACAGATAAAGGTAAGTGCCTTTTTAGGTCTTGAAAAAGTACAAGGTTTTCGTTCTAGGAAGGTCAAAAAGTTACGATTTTGGGCAGAATAATTGCAGAAAAATCAAGGGATAATTCTTCCTCCTACCTCCTCTAAATTCCCCATTCCTCCTGACTTCCCCTCCTGGGAGGGGTTAGGGGTGGGTTGACTCCTACCCTCACCCATAAGACTTTTTCAGCAAACCCTAATTAATAATTATTAATTAAATAATTCAGCTTTCTCTGGCTCCCCTTTCAAGGGGAAAAAAAGTGCTCTTGAATTTCCTTATATTCAATTTCGTAACGGTTTTAACCTTCTTGTAATTATCAATTATCAATTATCCATTATCCATTAATGAACACCCTTGGTATTATAGCAGTTTCCATTTGAATAGACCACAGTAGGGACGTTCCATGGAACATCCCTACAAGGGTTATAATTTTGAATATGTGGTTCAGGAATCTGAAAAGCGCTGTAGGTACTAATACAAGTTTAAAAAATGTTTGCTATAAATAGTTAAGTTGCCGCTTAGGAGTCTGAAATAAGGAATAAAAAAAGCAACAAAATCATAGATTTTATTGCTCTATCATATCGATAATTTTATATAATAAAGAAGCAGTTATATTCAAGATTTCAATTATTCAAGCAAAAATTTATTGCACCTTTATTATATTAAATCCCCTTGATTTAGAGTGTTATAAGAAACCGGGTTTATAGGAGGTAGATGTTAGTATGGTGGATAATTTAATACAAACCCGGAATAATATACTTTTTTATATCGATACTACCAGATTTGATATTACAGGATTTTTAATTAATTCACCAACAGAGCCTCATAATTTCTATTTTTGATAGAAATCTAAAACTTTATTAGTATAGTTAGCAATCTCACCTTGATTATATTGACTTGGGTCTCCTGTCATCCACCATGCTGCTGCTCGACGCACTGCTAATGACTCATCATTACCACTAGCAGCATATTGTTCTTTTAAAATATCTTCCATCACGCATCCCAAAATCTCCCTCGCTTTTGTTGTATTTGCCTCAAACTCTTCTATAGTCATTTCCTCCCCAGTGCAAAGTCTCGACCATCTAGGAATATTATCTGGTTTAATTTGCCAATCGCTATAGAGACCATCATTTTCTGTTCCTGTTTGTGGTGCTGCTAGTCTTAGTGCTTCGACTAATTTCTGAACCTGGGTATTAGATATCTGGGCTTTGACTGGCATTACCCAAATTGCTAAAACAGCGATGATTCCTAATATAAATCTCATAGTGTTTTACCTTTAGCTGGAAGTCAAAACGTAAATTTAGTTTAATATTATATATCAAGTCAAAAGTTTTGGTGTCATCTCAAATTCGGTTAAATTTCCTCACTATAGTTAGTGTAGGAAAATTTTATAGATATCTCCAGAAATTCTCATGACTTACCGACGCATTCGAGCGTTATACGGACTTCTGTGCTGTAAGGTGCATTGCAGGGCACCCTATGGGGGTAGTCCTGCATATTCATTAATGGATAATGGATAATTACCTCTGGTTAAAACCGTAACGGAATTGAATATAAGGAAATATCCAATCTCCCCTCGAGAAGAAAAAAATCATTTTGCTTAATCCTATCCGTTTTAAGGAGAGTTCATTAATTGATAATTGATAATGGCGAACTTGATAATTACAAGAAGGTTTTAACCGCTCGGGAATTGAATATTGGGAAATTCAAGAGCACTTTTTTTCCCCTATCCAAGGGGAGGCTTTCAACCATAATTAATTAATTGTTAATTATTAATTATTGAACCCTCTATTCCTAATTACCTAAATAAAAGCTTTAATTTCTGCAACTAATTTATCAATTTCTGCCTCTCCACTCAAATAATGAACACAAGCTCTCACACAATCTGGGTCAAGAATAGTTCGCACCAGAATTTCTTTGTTTTCTAAATATTCAACCAACTCTTGATGCGATTTACCATTGGTTAACTGGAAAGAAACTAAACCAGATTCTGGGGGTGCTGTGCGTAAACATTTAATCTCAGGAATTTTGGTTAAATTTTCCCATAAATATCTACTCAATTCTTTGATTCTTTCATACCTTTCTGTTATAGTTCCCCATTGATTATGGAGAGCGATCGCTTCCCTTAAACCAGCATATAAAGGATAAGCAGAAGTTGCTATTTCATAACGTCTACCATCTGGTTGCCAACCAATCGGTTTACCAGTTTTATCTTTCAAAACACTCCGCCAACCAATAAAAGTAGGACTTAAACTTTCTCTGGCTTTAGCACTTACATAAAGTCCTCCTAAACCTTCTGGTCCGCACCACCATTTATGACCAGTAAAAGCATAAAAATCAACTTCTGTTTCTGCTAATTTTAAAGGTAAAACGCCTACAGATTGAGCCGCATCAACTAATACTTTAATTGGTGATGGAAATAAATGATGGCACAGTTTGACAATTTCAGTTAATGGTAAAACTTGACCAGTATTCCACAATATATGACTTATTACTAATAATTTTGTATTTGAGCGTAAGTTTTGAGAAATTACTTCTACAGGATTTCCTTCATTTAAAGTTGCCATTATTGGGCAAGTAGAAACCTGTATATTGAAACGTCTTTGAATCTCTTCAATTGTAGCAATAACTCCCGGATGTTCACAATCAGAAAGTAATACATGGTCTCCTGCCTGCCAATCTAAACCCCACAGTGGAATATTACAACCTACCGTAACATCTTCTGTCAAAGTAATAGTATCTGTAGAAACTCCTAATTCAGCAGCTATCGCTCCTCGTATTAAAGCTGCTTCATTTATCACCCACTTGCCAACTTTTTCTGAAAACGGTCCGAGATTTTGTACTTTTTTATAAGAGTCATAAATTGCCTGTAAAGATATTTCAGGCATCGGTCCTTGACCGCCATAATTAAAATAACTTTTATTAGCTAAAGCCGGAAAATTTTGTCGATAATTTGACAATTGGGAAAGATTCTGGTTCATAAAATGATTAATGTTTAACAGCAAAGTTTTGTGCTTGGCAATTATATCATAAATTCTATAATATCTATAATAAAAAATAATATTAATTTAATTACATATTGCTACAGTGACTTTTGTCTTAGGGAGTCAGGAGTCAGGAATCAGGAGGTAAGAATTCTCATAGCTGATAGCTGATAGCTGACGGCTGAATGCTTACATATTTTCTAATTCAGATTTAGTCCGAATAAACTCATTTTCTAATTTAATTAACAGTTTTTCTGCCTCAAATATCAAACCAAGTTTAGCTTTTTCCTCCAGAGAAGCAGAAGTTTTATCCATACCTACAATTCCCAAATATCCACAACTTCCCTTCAAATTGTGAGCGGTTAATTGTAAAGTTTCAGTGTCAAGTTCATCTATAGCTTTTTTCATAGTTGCTAACAGTTGTGAAGTATCCTTAAGAAACAAATTAATCAATTTTTTGAGTACATCTGGTTCACCCTCTATTTGTATTTCTTCCCGAATAGTTGCGAGAACCTCCCAATTAACTAGAGGAACGCTAGAAACAGTTCTTAAGCTGGGAGGGGAAGAGTAAGAAACAAACTCGGATGTTTCTAGTAGCACTTCCGATCCTGAATTTTTATTCGCCAAAATTCTTGTTCCCCAATGTGCCAAAACCCGCTGTAAACCTTGTACTTTAATTGGCTTACTAATATAATCATCCATACCAGTTTGCAGACAAATATCGCGATCGCCCTCCATCGCTCCAGCAGTCATTGCTACAATAACAGGTCTTTTGTCTAACTCTTTGCCATACGTTTCACAGATATATTTTGTTGCTTCCAAACCTCCCATTTCTGGCATTTGTACATCCATCAACACCAAATCATAAGGTACTTGCTCCAGAGCAACCAAAGCTTCTATACCATTACTAACTACATCAGGGGAATAACCCATCCGCCCTAACATCGACAATGCCACCTTTTGATTAATAACATTATCTTCAGCTAGTAAAATTCTTAAAGGTAGTTGTTTCGCCAGATTCTGATTCATATCTACCTGAACTTGATTTTTCATCCGAATTTCCTGATTAGCAAAAACTTGTATCAATACATCGTACAATTGACCGGATTTAATCGGTTTATTCACAAAAGCTTGTAAATCTACCATAACATTATCCGTTGGATAACCGACTGAAGTTAACATTACCAATGGTAGTGTTTTCAATTTTGGCAACTTACGAATTTTAGAAGCCAAATTTAGACCATCCATTTCAGGCATTTGTAAATCTAAAATAGCCAAATCGAAATGTTCACCTCTCATTAGCAATTCTAAAGCTTTTGCACCACTATCTACTCCTGTAGAAATCATATTCCACTTTTTAGTTTGTATTTTTAAAATGAGTCGATTAGTAGGATTATCATCAACTATTAATACTCGTTTACCAGTAAGTTGAGGCTGAGGATTTTGATAAGGTTTAGGGATACTCGGAGCAGTTGTAATTAAGATTGTAAAGTGAAAAGTTGAACCCACAGCAAGAGAATTTGCACAAACCAAATTATTTTGATTCGCAACTACAGGACTTCCTGCCACATTCCCCGCACTTTCTGCCCACATTTGACCGCCCATCATTTCGCATAGTCTCTTAGCGATCGCTAAACCTAAACCAGTACCCCCATATTTACGAGTAGTTGACGAGTCTACCTGAGAAAAAGATTGAAAAAGTCGCTTCAAACCTTCAGGTGGAATACCAATACCAGTATCTCTAACAGCAAAATGGATTTGGTGGGTAGGATATTGAGAATTATCTGAGTTAATTTCTTCAGCAGTGACACTTATTACTACTTCTCCAGAGTCAGTAAATTTAACTGCATTACTAATTAAATTAACTATAATTTGACGCAATCGAGTCACATCCCCCATAATTGCGCAGGGAGTAGAATCATCTATAATATAAGCTAATTCTAGTTCTTTATCTATAGCTTGAGGAACTAGCAAATCTAAACAAGATTCCACGCATTCTCGCAGATCAAAAGCTTGGTTTTCTAACTCTAACTTATTAGCATCAATTTTTGAGAAGTCGAGAATATCATTAATAATAACTAGCAAATTATCTCCACTATCACGGATAATTTCGACAAAGTTTCGTTGTTGGGGATCTAGATGAGTATCTAACAGTAGACTTGTCATTCCTATTACTCCATTCATTGGCGTGCGTATTTCGTGACTCATATTGGCCACAAATTCTGATTTAAGCTTGGCTATTGATTGAGCTTCTTTTAAGGCCGTATCTAATTGCTGATTTTTTTCTTCTAATTCTGCTGCTATCTGAGCTGTTTGTTTCTGGGATTTGGCCACTTTTTGCATATGCACTTTGACCTGTTCAACTGCAGGTGGAAATACAAGGAGTCCCTCTGACAAAATTAGTAATATAGCGAATATCAATAATAAATTTTCAGTCTGCCTAGCTTGCTGAACTTTTTTTGGGCCTCAGCATCATATTGGAAAACAATTTCATTCATCCGTGGCAGAAAATTTGCCTCATTTTCCAGAATTATTTCTACAAAAGGGTTAATATTTTCCTCTGCTGAATTTGAGTTTATAGCTATGAGCAAACCTTTAGCTGCTTTAACTATTGCTTGATAATATTAGTCCATTTCAGCAAACATTTGTTTGACTTTAGGGCTATTATTATTAGCAGGTAATCCTAACTCTGAATCTCCCCACTTTAGTCCCTCATGGGAACGTTGGAATAACTGCACAACATCTTGTAGTTCTTCTTGACGTTGTTTTTTTACTTCTGGGTTGGAGCTAAACTTGATAGCTAATGAAACTTTGCTCAGTTTTTGACTCAGCATTCTTTGACGACCTGCAATGTTAATTACCCGAGAACTGGTAAACTGATATTCTAGAGATTTTTTTGCTATCATTTGTGCAACCAAAAATAACCCCGCAATTACACTGAGTCCGGCAATATAAAGCACCGTAAGGTGGTGAGTTGGAGATTGATTTTGTGTTTTTTTTAACATTTGATTTTTTAAAGTTAATTTTTTTTATATTTGATTATTTTGTAATTATAAATATTTGCGATTTTTTCTTTGATTTTTATTCTAACAGTAGATTAAAGTAAATAGATATAAGTATTTATTTGTATCACTGTAGATTTTTGACCAAAAAATCAGGTCAATCCCTTCCTTTTTCAAGGGGATAAAAAAGGAAATTGAGGTAATTATCCATTATCAATTAATGAAAGGAGGTACTGATAACTGATAACTGAATTGCGCAGTTCCTCCTCCGGAGGCTAACTGATAACTGAAATGA
>NZ_JAAHGT010000551.1 GCF_010672385.1 Okeania sp. SIO2F4 | reverse complement strand
AGTATTTATGGAGTGAAACAAAACTACAGAAAGAACTTAAGGAAAAACCAGAATTAAAGTTACCAATATTAGTTGATGATATTAATGATGAAGAGATTCAAAATTGGGCTATAAGTTTTCATAATTTTAACTATGATTGGATTGAAAAAAAGAATATATTACGAGAAGAGCTTATTAAATTATTTCTTGATAGCTGGATAAAATTATCTGATTTATCAAAACAACCAGATAATACAGAAAAAATTAGTAGAACAAAAAAATTAAAGTCTTCTATCCGTTTTGCTTTTAACAAATTATCTTTACTTGGTCTTGAAGAAATAAAAGAAAAGACAGTTGATATTTTGTGCGAACAACCTTGGATTTTTAGTAACCTATTGCAAGTTTTGGAGAATTTGTCTAAACAAGGATATGCTAATAATAGCATATTTCCAGTAATAGCTTATTATGAAAACAACTCATTACAAATAAGTGAATATATTCGGGCAGTTGCGTTAAGATCATTTCGTTTTTCAGCTCAAATTGAGAAGTTTATTTGGGAAAAAATAGTTGAATATTCTGTAGGTGGAGCTTCTATTGTAGAAAAATTAATGGCAACAGAAAGTTGGCTTTATCTAGGAGATATATCAGATAAATATGTGGAGGATAGTCAGATAAAATCTATCTCAAATGCTTTGCGGAATGAACAGAATAATAGATTAAAGAAAAACTATATATTGATTTTAGCAATGTATAATAATCAAGCAATGATTGAAGAAATAGATAGTAGCGATCGTATGCTTAAAGCTGCTCATTATATTGCATTAGAAGGAAGTGAGAGTGTGCAAGAATTATTGAGTAATGAGGAACCGAAAGTTATTAGAGAAAAATACTATAGTACCAAAAAACTTGGTGGAACAGATGGTGAAGTTGATTTATACTAAACTCTATTCAGTTTATGGAAGGTATCAGGAAAAAATTATAACTCTGTCTGATAAACTAGACTTGGTATTAGATATTTCCTAATAATAGAAAAATAATCTTTTAGGTACTATTTAAGGTAGTTGGCGATCGCCTTCTATCTCTCTATCGCAAAAAATTTATCAGAAAATCACTTTTGCGAAAACTAATTTACTGAAATTGAAAAATTTAAGGATGTGCTAAAGTTAATTAACACATCCCTTTTAAAGTTACGACTTTAAAGCAAAGCTAGCTTTCAACAGTCAAGAAATTAGACTTTCCTCTGTCTACGATTAGGTTTACTTGCTTGGATTTTTACTCTCCAGCAAAGGTAGTTTGTTTATTACTCGTATATCTTCAATGCAAAGAGATTTAAATCCCCACTTTAATAAGGATTTGAATCAATTTCTCCCTTCTCAACACTAACCTGATAATAATCATCATTTAACACTCTATTACTCAAATCAAAAGTTTCACCATTTCCCCTTTTCCAGATTTTGAACCTACTAAAAGTTAGTGGAGTTTGAGGTTCACATTCCTCTGGTAAATGGTCTCCCAAAACAAAATAAACAAACTTATCTCCCATTACTTTAGCTAAACCATTTTGATCCACAATTAACGAAGTATTTTCATCAATACCAATACCTAGAATAGTAGAAGACATTCCATCCCGGAGTAAACGAGCAACAAATGTCATCAACCGACCCATACGGTCCCGCTTAGAGAAATGGGTATCTATAATAGTATTGGATAAATTTTGCCAGTGGAAAAAATCTTGACTCAGAGTAATATCTTCGTATGGATTTTTTAATGCAGTTTCACTGGTGACTGTCTCAGAACAAGCATTGAAGACAAAATTACTTTGAATCATTGCTCCAGCACTTGTCCCACCAACTGCCCCACCTTTGGCAATGACAGATTTTATAGCTTCCTCCACTCCTGTATTTCGATAATTCCGCAAGTATTGACACTGGTCACCACCTGCAAAGAAAATTACCTCAGCATCTTGAATATGCTCTACAACATTCTCCTGTTGAGCATCCTTTCGACCAGAAATGATTAGAGTCTTAACTGAGTCTACCCCCTCCATAGCAAGAATTGGTTGATTATAGGCATCGCTACCAGAGTCACGAATTACAATCACATCTACTTTCTTCTCACGAACATAGCATCCTCGGACATGATTAATCATCCACTGAATTGCTTCGTCCACATCAAGGCCACCACCACCAAAGTTATAAGCTGGGCCAGCTTCTTGTAGACCAAGATGAGCAGAATTGTTCTTTGGATAACTGTAGCTTTTTGCCTGGGGAGGAAAAACTAATACTATGACAACTATTAATAATAAAACTACTGTTATTTTTAGTGATTTTTTGAATAAAGAAATTAAAAGCGAATTTAACAATAAAAGAAACCTCATAAATAAATTCCTAGATGTTAATAAGCAAGTACACAAAATTTATTACATATCTATACAAGCTGAATTTTTTTGCCTGCTAAAGATGTCATAGAATTACAATAGGTCATTTTAGTTATTAGTTATCAGTACTTCTAGCTGAAGTTTCGGGATTGACATCAGGAATATGCTCTTTTCTCTTGGTCGATTAGATATGGCGAGAAAACCTCGCCATCTCTCGACCGCTTTTTATCCCCTTAAAAGAGGAGGCTAGTAACCATAATTTTTCGGTAAATAATTTTCTTTAGGTACTTATCACGATAATTTGATCTCAATTATTAACTTTGGCCCCTGTTGCTTTTTTTAACAGAAAAATAACCACAAGTTAACCAAAAAGTTGTAATATATACTAACTCGATTGATGCTGTTGAAGAAAAATGTCTAAATACAAAGCTATAGAAGTTAAAAATCTTGATAAAAATTTTAAAGGTAAACCTGCTCTGAAACAAGTAAACTTCAGTATTGAAGTAGGTGAAATGGTTGCTATAGTTGGTGCTTCTGGCTCTGGAAAATCTACTTTGCTACGACATATCAATGGTTTAGAAAAAGGAGACAAAGGTACAATTTATGTATTTGGTACAACCTTACAAACAAATGGTAAATTTCACTCCAATATTAGAAAATTACGTTGCCAAATAGGTTGCATTTTTCAGCAGTTTAATTTAGTTAACCGACTGACAGTTATTGAAAATGTTTTAGTGGGAAATCTAGGAAAAATGTCTCTAGTAAATTCAGCACTACGTCTATTTACAAAAGAGGAAAAAATACAAGCACTTACTGCATTAGAAAGAGTAGGAATTTTAGAGCAAGCTTATAAAAGAGCTTCTCAACTTTCCGGGGGACAACAACAAAGGGTAGCGATCGCTCGTTGTTTAGTACAGAGAGCTAAAATTATTCTAGCAGATGAACCTATTGCTTCCTTAGACCCGGAGTCTGCTCGTAGGATAATGGAATTATTATGCGAACTTAATCAGGAAAATTGCATTACTATTGTTAGTTCTCTACATCAAGTTCAAATGGTACGTCGCTATTTTGAGCGGAGTATTGCTCTGAAAAATGGAGAGGTTGTATTTGATGGTACAACAGTTAATCTTGACGATAATAAACTTGACAAACTTTATGGTGCAGCAGCAGCAGAACTTATTTTGACTGGTCATGGAGAATTGGTTTAATTGAACTAACTTATAGTAAATTGGGAATAGGGAATAGTTTCATAACAAAATTCATGCATAGATAGTTAAAGTAAAATGATCTGGAAAACTATAAGGAACTATTAATTTGTTTATTCTTTTTGCCATCATTTATACACCTGATACCAAATCTGATTACTCAAGATATTTTATGCTAAATAAACTTAAACTCTCTCCCCATTTACCCTACACCCTATCTCCTCATCTATATAAAACGATAGTCTATAAACTGGATTTAGTATGATACCTTTTATCCAAAGAAAGATATATAAAAACAAATCCAATTTTACAAACTAAAGCTTTTCTGCTTGTTAAGCAGGTTTAGCTTGAGATTTTTTTTCTAACAAACGCCTAATTGAAGATTTTTCAATCAACCCAACTAAAACACCATTTTCACCAATAACAGTTAGCTCATTAATTTGCTTTTGTTCTAACAAAGAAACTACTTCTAATAGGGTAGTTTGAGCATTTACAGCCTCCATGTTTGTTACAGGTTTCATTAATTCTTTCACCTTTACTAAAGGCCATTCTGAAGTATTAACTATTTTCAAATCATCAACATTAATTATTCCTAATAACTGCCCTACTTCATCTGTAACTAAAAACTCCTTTCTACTTTCTTTCCCAATAATATATTCATTCACAAATTCTCGTAAAGACAGATTTTCTGACACAATTGGATTATCAGGAACAATAGCATCTACAGCAGTTAAATCTGCAAGTGCACCTTGAATTTCTCCATATTGGGCAGAACGACCAGCATTTTGTAGGAGAAACAAACCAATGAGAATATTCCAAAAATTAGGAAAACTACTAAATAAAAAAGTGGGAATTAAACCAGAAATTATTGCTAACCAACCAAATGCTTGACCTACTCTACTAGCAAAAATAATTCCTTTGTAAGGGTTATTAGTGATTTTCCAAACAATAGATTTCAGAATATTACCACCATCAAGTGGTAAACCAGGAATTAGATTAAATAATGCTAGGACTAAGTTGATGTAAGCTAAGAGTTGAATAATTGATGCTACTGGTCCGGTAGTGGCTGCATAAATATTAATTGCTGTGAATAAACCGAATAATACTATACTAACTAAAGGACCAGCAATTGCTACCCAAAATGCTTCTGCGGGAGTTTTAGATTCTCTATCTAAACTCGCTAAACCTCCGAAGATAAATAGGGTAATTGATTTTACTTCTATTCCTTGAGATAGAGCAACAAAACTATGTCCTAACTCATGAGCTAAGACAGAGGAAAATAACAATAATGCTGTTATTAATCCTAGTATCCAAGGAAAAATTCCACCCAATTCTTGAGGAAATTGAGTTGCTAGGTTGCCACCGTAAGTAAAAGTAAGCAGACCCAAGACTAGAAACCAGGATGAGTTAATATAAAATGGTATGCCAAATAGGTTCCCGACACGAAAAGATCCATTCATAAATTTATCCTCTTAAGTTAATCTTTAGTTAAGGCTAGTTTTTACCTCTTTGAAATTCACATATTTACTCTAACAAAATATAAATAACCTTTGTTGTTTATTGATATAGTGGTATCCCTCCCCCAATGTTCGGTTATAGGAAAGTTAACTAAATTATATTGTCAGAAAATTTCCCATATTTGATCGCAATATATGGCTTCTTCCAATTGACTGAGGTACAGAACTTAGGATGTGCATAGTGAAATAATAATTATATGTGAATTATCAATTAATATAGGTGTTATATCAATTTTATAAATGTTCGCTACCAATAGTCGATATTTATTATAACTTTCTGTTTTTTGTATCAAAGTTATTGATATGATTTAGCAATAAAATTTACCATTTTTGTTCCTTATTCCCTATCTTATTCACACTTTTATTCTTCTTTATTGCCGCTATACACTATTTATAAGATTATTTTTTCAAGATTGTCTTAATAGTAACTGAGAGAAGAAAATTTATTTTTAAACTAATTATTGTAAATATAAATAGCAGGTAAAAAATATTAACTAGCTATCAGCTTTAAACAGTAAGTAGATGTAAATTTTCAGCCGTCAGCTAGCCTCCTGCGGAGGAACTTAGTTAACAGCTATGAAGTATTGAATGATTATCTTTTTACGCTGATAGCTGATAGCTAATTGCTGAATGCTTAGAGATAATCTGATTTTCACCAAAAGTCTATTTAAGTCAAAATAAAAAATTAAGGAACATATAAATAGTTGTTTGAATAGGAATTTAGTATCCTCCGAAAACACCAATCAAATATCAGTTTTTTTATAGTTTAAATCTAACCATAATCGTCTAAAATCATATAAAAATCTATTATTTTATCGAGTAATAGATGATTTGTTTGAATGGTAGATAATTTGACGCAGTTACCGGAAAATTAAGGTATAAAGCCTCTCCATTCATGGAGAAAAAAGCGGTCGAGGGATGCCGAGGTCTCCTCGGCATATCCAATCGACCAAGACAGCGGTTGTTTCGCTTCGCGACATGAATTGCTCGCAGTCCGTTAGGATGGGATGGCGAGGTCTCCGTTCCCTCCGGGACGCTACGCGAACGCTTGCCTCCAATCAACCAAGAGAAGAAAAAAATTCCTTGAGCGCCAATCCTCAATGTTATAAGAAGAGGTAATTATTAATTATTAATTATTAATTATTAATTATTGAAGACCTAGTAGGCTAACTGATAACTATTTTGCTATGCAACATATTTGCGGAGCATTCCGTCAGCAAAAAATATACTTAAGCTGTTGTGTATTTAAACGCTCACGGGGTGACAAGGTAGCTGAAAGCTATATATAGAGGTGGACTTATCAAATAAGCTGAAGAATAGTTCAACTAAAATCCCACTATTATTGAGAATAGATGGGGGTGTGGTGCGTTCGCGGAG
>NZ_JAAHGT010000550.1 GCF_010672385.1 Okeania sp. SIO2F4 | reverse complement strand
CAAATTTTATCTCTAATGAGAATCCCTGAATCTATCTACATTTTTCCTCCGTGAATCACTGCCTCATGTGACTAAAACCGCTCTAATTATTACTATGAATGAGTTTTAGTGAATTTATTTAGTTAAACCATTTCTAAATGAGCGAACCGTGAGTCGTTAATTTAACGTGGAACCCGCCCCTACTATTGCACCATTTTATATGTGTGTGTCATTCCACTATAATCACCTAATGCAAAAAAAAATAGATTCACTCTCAGGGTTTGGAGACCAAACCCCCACACAGATCAAAAATTCCTACTTCCGACTAACTCAGAAGATTTTGCATACTTTTCCTCAGATATGACTCGAAAAACTCGCAAGTTATCTTCAGCAACAGATACCTTGACTTGAATTCCAATTGGCAATGCTACTTGTGGGGTAGTGCGAGCAATTAATTCTTTTCCAGACTCAGTTTGTAGACAATAACGAAATTCACGACCCAAAAACTGGCGATCGCGAATCACCATAGACCCCTCTTCATCAGCTTTCAACATCAAATCTTCTTGACGGATCATCAACTCAACACGATCGAATTCATCCAAACTACTAATTTCCCCACGAAACACATTATTATTTGTCAACTCAAAAGCACCCATCTCCGTTTCCCAAAGCTGGTCGCGACGATGTGCAGGCAAAAAATTAGCCTGAGTCACAAACTCCGCTACAAATTTAGAAGCAGGTTCAGTATAAATATCTTCTGGTGTACCAAATTGTTCCACACATCCAGCTCGCATTACTGCCACCCGGTCAGAAATAGCCATCGCTTCTTCCTGGTCATGGGTGACAAGAATTCCTGAAGCACCTGCACTTTTAAGAATATCCCGTAATTCCTGGCGTAATCTGATCCTTACCTGCACATCCAAATTACTCAAAGGTTCATCCAATAATACCAAAGCTGGACTTGGTGCCAAAGCACGCGCCAAAGCTACCCGTTGCTGCTGACCTCCAGACAATTCGTGGGGATAACGATTTTCTAGGCCAGACAAACCTACCAATTCCAGAACATCCTTTACTTGATGATTAATTTGTGTACTTGACTTTTTGCTAGAATTGTGTAATCCAAAAGCAATATTTTTAGCTACAGTCAGATGGGGAAATAAGGCATAATCTTGAAATACCATACCAACATTGCGTTTTTCTGGTACTACCCAATCATGTCTACCAGCAACTACTCGCCCATTAATTGAAACAATACCTGACTGCGGTTGCTCAAATCCAGCAATAATTCTCAATAAAGTTGTTTTACCGCAACCTGAAGGCCCCAATAACCCCAATATATCTCCTTGGTACAATGTTAAATTTACATTTTGCACAGCAGGGGTAGTAGTACGAGAAAATTGCTTGTTGACACTCTCCAGATGGAGAATTACCGATTGGGCCATTTATTTCTTAACCTGCTCTATAAAACTGATACAAAGCGTCACATAACTTGACAAATCGATGTTTATTTCCTGCTTCTACTGAGGCCGTCGGCGGTTTCTCATCCACAGGCATTAACGGTTAAGCCAACCGCATCTGTTAAGTCTATACTTATATTTAAGTCTTTGTCAATAGATAGACAAGAGAAATGTTTAAGTAGCCATTAATGCAGAAGATACAAATGTGCGACTCGTTACTTACAAATGTGTGAAGAGAACTACCGTATTATATCGCTTACACACGTAAATTGTTAACTAAGTCGAAACTCCGTTATTTCAGTTATCAGTTATCAGTCCTAGGGCGTCTAGTTTGAAAATGTGGGTTGAAAAACCTAACGCCCCAACCCCCTTCCCTATGAGGGAAGGGGGAGTATCTCTCCCCTCTCAAAAGCAGGAGAGGGGTTGGGGGAGAGGTCTTATCTGCCAAAAGTCAAAATATAGACTGGGTTTATGAACAAACATTGTGGGATTACCAACGGTCATGCCAGAAACCCAGTTTCAAAGAGAATTTGAGAATGTGCGTTATAGTTCTCAAAGTCGTCTAGAACATTATTTATTCTTAAATTATCTTAACCTAACTTTTTAGAAAATGTTCTCATTAAGTTGCTAAAAAAATATTCTAATATCTAAAACCAAAATGTTTGACAATTATGAAAAAAATTAACCGTCTCAACTGGAATGCTTGGACAATATTTGTTGTAGCGATCGCCTCTCTCATATCAGCCCCTGTAATATTTGTCCTCAGTAGTATTTTCTCGAATACAGGAGAGATTTGGAGTCACTTAGCGTCTACAGTTTTACCTCGTTATCTCCTCAACTCCTTTATATTAATGTTGGGAGTAGGTTGTGGAGTTTCAGTCATTGGAGTAGGAGCAGCATGGTTAATCACAATGTGCCGTTTTCCAGGGAGTCGTCTATTTGAATGGGCAATGTTATTACCCTTAGCAACTCCCGCTTATATCTTAGCCTATACCTATACAGAATTGCTAGAATTTTATGGCCCTATACAAACATGGTTGCGAGAAATATTTGGTTGGACGAGTGTCAGTGATTATTGGTTCCCAGAAATTCGTTCAATTGGTGGAGCGATCGCCCTGTTAACCCTAACTTTATACCCCTATGTTTATCTCCTAACGCGAGTCGCCTTTTTAGAACAGTCAACCTGTACTTTAGAAGCTAGTCGTTCCCTCGGAGCGAACCCTTGGCGGAGTTTTTTCACAATAGCTCTACCTCTGGCAAGACCAGCAATAATTACAGGTTTAGCTCTAGCACTAATGGAAACTCTCAATGATTTCGGTACAGTGCAATATTTTGGAGTCGATACATTTACCACTGGCATTTATCGGACTTGGTTTGGTATGGGGGAAAGAGTTGCAGCAGCACAATTAGCAGCAGTGTTACTATTATTTATTTTATGGTTAATTTTGCTCGAACTGTGGTCGCGTCGGCAAGCCAAATATTATCAAACTAGCAGTCAGTATCAACACTTACAACAATTTCACTTAACTCGAATGCGAAAATTGGGTGCTTTTATTGCTTGTTTACTGCCAGTTTTTTTAGGTTTTCTCTTGCCAGCAGGATTATTATTACAAATGACTATTGCTGAGAGTGGGGCAAGTTTTCAAGGTCGGTTTTGGGATTATGCTTCCCATAGTTTGACCTTGGCAGGAATTACCGCTGTTTTGGCAGTAGCGATCGCTCTAATTATGGCTTATGGAGTACGTCTCAATCGAAATTTGGGAATGCGTTTATCAACTCGCATTGCTGCAATGGGTTATGCTGTACCTGGTTCAGTTATTGCCGTAGGAATTTTGATTCCTATCGGTACAGTTGATAATGCCATTGATAGTTTTATGCGTTCCATGTTTGGCATCTCAACTGGTTTATTATTCAGTGGAACTATTACAGCATTAGTTTTTGCTTATTTAGTCAGATTTATGGCAGTAGCATTTGGTGCTGTTGAGTCAAGTTTAGTGAAAATTCAACCAAGTTTAGATGATGCTTCTCGGAGTTTAGGTTACAACCCCACTAAAACTTTGATTAAAGTTCATGTACCGATGATGTGGGGTGGGTTATTAACAGGAGCAATGTTGACATTTGTAGATGTAATGAAAGAGTTACCAGCAACAATGGTAATTCGTCCGTTTAATTTTGATACCTTAGCAGTCAGGGTTTATAATTTGGCTGCTGATGAAAGATTAACTGAGGCAGCAGGTCCAGCTTTAGCCATTGTATTAGTAGGAATAATACCAGTAATCATACTTAGTTTAAGAATTGCCAATTCTCGCCGATATTAAGATTATTAACAATTTCTTTATGGTTATCAAGTAGTAGAATTAGACCTGTCTATTCTACGATTTGATATTGATTGATATAGAGCAATAATTAGTAGACATCTCCAAAAATCAAAAATAAAATCAATTCTTATCCATAAATTATCAATTATTTGTTCCTGTTCCCAGTTAAGTGTTCCCTGTTCCCTCTTTTCTGGAGATGTCTAGTAATAAAGACATCTATCGGTAATATTTTATTACAATTAAAAGTACCCTATTTAGAATATTTATTGTATTCTATATTCATAATTTTATATCTATGCCTGAGCCATGTCTATTAATAAAAATCTGTTGTCAAACTTCACAATTGAAGTTGCAATGGATCCTAGTCCCCTAACTGTTACTCCAGATATTTCATTAGCAGAAGCAATATATCGGCTCAGTCAACCAAAAAACAATGATGTGAAGGTAAATTTACCCAGAGAATCAAATCAAGGTATCGATATAAAAAGTCGTTCGAGTTGCTTATTAGTAGTTGAAAATCATCAACTATTAGGAATACTAACTGAGCGCGATATAGTGCGATTAATTGCCTCAAAAGTTCAATTTGAGCAGATAAAAATTAGTGATGTAATGACTGATAAGTTAATTACAATATCTGATTCGGAAATAGAAGATATTTATACCGTGATCAACTATTTTCAGCAGTATAAAATTCGTCACCTACCAGTATTATCCGAGGCAAAAGAATTGGTAGGGTTGATTACTCCCACAAGTATTCGTAATTCCCTAAAATCATTTGACTTGCTAAGACATAGAGAAATTAAAGAAGTTATGAATACTGATGTTATTCATGATTCACCTAATTCATCTGTACTTGCCATAGCTGAAAAAATGGCAAAGTATGGAGTGAGTTGTATAGTGATTGTTTGCACAGATAAACAACAAATATTACATCCAATTGGAATTGTTACAGAAAGAGATATTGTGCAATTTCAAGCACTAGGCTTGAATTTCAATAAATTAAAAGCTTCAGACATTATGAGTACACCTTTATCTACTTTAAGTCCTGTGGATACTTTATGGCAAGGTCATCAACAAATGCAAAAACTACGAGTACGGCGATTAGTTGTATGCGATCGTAATGGCAAACTGCTAGGTCTGATAACTCAAACTAATATATTGCAAAATTTAGATCCTCTAGATATGTGTGGAGTGATCCATACATTGCGACAGGAAATACAAGACCTACAGACCGAAAAAATTGAACTCTTGCATCGTAATAATAGTCGTCTGGAGGAACAGGTAGAGTATTTGCAAGAATCAGTAAATAAACTAGAGCAACGCAACTATGAAATGACAACTATTAACCAGATGATGGAATTTTTACAAGCGTGCGCAAAAATTGAAGACGCTAATGAATTCCTGGCAGAATTTCTCAAAAAATTATTTCCAGGGTTTTCTAGCAGTATCTTATTGAAAGATGAGTGTAATTGTAAGTTTGAAAGTGTTAGTTCTTATGGTAATCTAGCAGATAGTGAAACCTTAGTGAAATTTAATGATTGTTGGGCATTACGACGGGGACAAACTCATATTGCTAGCAATGCTCAACCAGGATTATTTTGTCATCATGTCGATCGCGAGTCTCAACCTACCACAACCATTTGTATTCCTCTATTAAATAGAGGTAAAGTTTGGGGGTTGTTTTATCTGCGAACACAATGTTCAGAAAAAATTAGTCACCATCAAAAAGAGTTAGCTCATACTGTTGCTGAACAAATTTCTTTAGCACTTTACAACCTCAAACTCAGAGAAAAATTAAGAAACGATAGTATTCGTGATGCCTTAACAGGTTTATTTAATAGGCGTTATTTAGATGAATATCTCAAGCAAGAGATTATTAGAGCTAAACGTAATCAACAACCTTTAAGTGTCATCATGGTAGATGTCGATCGCTTTAAACGATTTAACGACACTTATGGTCACGATGTTGGAGATATTGTACTCCGAGAACTAGGGAGGTTTTTGCAGCAACAAGTTAGAGTATATGATATTGCCTGTCGTTACGGTGGAGAAGAAATGACTTTAATTTTAATTAATACTCCTATAAGTGTTGCCAAACAAAGGGCAGAAAATATTTGTTCGGGAGTAAGATCCTTATCCCTAAAAAATCAGGGAGAAACTCTGCCATCTATAACTATTTCTCTGGGAGTTGCCTGTTTTCCTTTACATGGAACCACAGGAGAAGAGATTGTACAAAGGGCGGATAGAGCTTTATATAGGGCGAAAAAAACCGGACGTAATCGAGTTGTTTTGTATCAAAATTAGAGTAGTAAATCTCCTGGAATTTTATAATTTTATATTCTCCTAGTTTGGGTGGAATTAATAAATATAAAATCAAATTCAATTAAGCATAAACAAATAACTAATAATATCAAAATATATTCTTGTATCCTGACTTCTGACTCCTGAATCCTCCCTAATTATTTATAACTATTCAACTAGAAATGATATTATTCATTAATGGATAATCAGTGATAAAAAAAGTTTTTGTTTGTAGAATAGCTCTCAGCCCCATCCATACTTTTTGCTCAAGCCCTACTACAAACTTTAATTATAACTATTCAACCAGACATGATATTATTCATTAATGGATAATGGATAATATCATGTATGGTTAAAACCGTAAGGGAATTGAATATAAGGAAATATTATTTTTTTCCCTTGAAAGGGGAG
>NZ_JAAHGT010000055.1 GCF_010672385.1 Okeania sp. SIO2F4 | reverse complement strand
TCCTTATGGTCCTTTATCTTTGCAAATAATAGGGATTATATTTATGAGTCGTGTTGTGCAAGAAATTGGTCAACTTTTACTAGAAGAAGTACTACTGCGTGAGGGTGATACAGATGATTTATCTCGACAGAGACGAGAGACATTTTTACCTTTATTTCAAAGTTGTACAAAATACCTGATTTACTTTGGTACGGGTATAGCAATTCTTTATACTATTAAAATTGACCCGACTCCTATTTTAGCAGGTGTAGGTATTTTAGGTTTAACAATTGGAATGGGAGCGCAAAGTCTGGTTGAAGATATCGTGGCAGGTTTCTTTATTTTGTTTGAAAATTATTACTTAGTAGGAGATTTTGTAGAGATAAATGGTGTAAGTGGTTTTGTTACGGGAATAGAATTAAGAACAACTCGGATTAATTATGAAGATAAAAATTATATTATCCATAATCGTGATGTTAAGGATATAGTTAATCACTCTAGCTATAGTAATGCAGTGGTGATGCTCAAAATTCCTTATCAAGTTAAAATGAATCAAATCTATGAAGTTATAGAAAAAGTTGGAAATAAGCTTCTAGAGGATTATTCGACAGACATAATTGAACCAACAATAATAGAAGGAGTAGAAGAATTTTCTGAAAATCAAATATTAATCGAAGTAGTTACACAAGTTAAACCAGGAAAACATTTAATTATTCAGAAAGTCTTAGGTATAATGATTAAACAAGCTTTTGAGGAAGCAAATATTGAACTTCCCGTGGTTAATCATGTCAAACTGAGTAACGATCAACCTATCCCAATATTTTTAAAACCTCTAAGGGTTAAACTACGCAAAAATCAATAGTAAAGTCATCAAGAATTAGGAATGACTGAATAAATTTAAAACCCATATATATAGAAGGCAATAGGTAACAGTGGGGAAAATACTTCCCCGTCTAAATATTCATCATTAGTCTATTTCCCAACCAACTTTTTATTTGCTATATCAGAGGTTTAAGAATATTGAAAATAATTACTTTTAACTATCAAATTACTGTGCAATCTATTCAAGGAAAACAATTATGTTCCCTAAAAATAATCTTAACAACTTAATTGAAATCGATCTAAACAGCATCATTGCAACTGTAGTTGAAATTGGATTTATAATATTTCTCTTTGTGGCAATTAGATTTTTGTTAGACAGAGCTTATGAACAATTAATGAAAGTATCATCCATCAAAAAAAATAAAAAAGATATTGAAGTTATCTACCAAAATATTCAGATATTATTAACTTTAAGTGGTTTACTATTATCTTTATTAGTGGTAGGAATTAATGGATGGCTTATTTATCAAGGAAATAATTTAATCGAATACCAAACTTCTTTGATTAAAAGTATTTCCTTTGATTACTTGCTAGTTATAGGAATTAGAGTCCTCAAAATCTTGGGCATACTAATTTTAACTAAATGGAGTATTCCATATATAAATAAATTTATAACCTGGTCAAAAGAACGAGCGAAAAATTTTGATAAAATCACTGCTAATGACGCCAGTATTGACAATTTGTTTGAATTTTTCAAGAGCAACTTTAATAATATGGTTTGGCTGTTATATATTACTATATCAGCTAAAATTATGCTATTCCCAGTAGTAATTATCAAATATTTGTATATAAGTTTGCAGATTTATATGATTATTATTACAGGATTACTATTTACGAAAGCTAATACAACAATTATTGATACTTTTGATGCTCTTAGCAAGAAATATTCCGATAAAAGAAATATTTTGCGGATCTATGATCGCTTAAGTAAATTAATTCCTCTTGCTAAAAAATTTATTGAATATGCAATATATATCACTACAGCTACTTTAGCCATTCAAAAAGTTGATTTTATTGCCAGTTTAGCTCCTTATGGTCCTTTATTTTTGCAAATAATTGGGATTATATTTATGAGTCGTCTTGTGCAAGAAATTGGTCAACTTTTACTAGAAGAAATACTACTGCATGAGGGTGATGCAGATGATATATCTAAACAGAGACGACAGACATTTTTACCCCTATTTCAAAGTTGTATTAAATACCTGATTTACTTTGGTACAGGGATAGCAATTCTTTATACTATTAATATTGACCCGACTCCTATTTTAGCAGGTGTAGGTATTCTCAGTTTAACAGTGGGAATGGGAGCTAAAAGTCTGATTGAAGATATAGTTGCAGGTTTCTTTATTTTATTTGAAAATTATTACTTAGTAGGAGACTTTGTAGAGATAAATGGTGTTTATGGCTTTGTTACAGGAATAGAATTAAGAACAACTCGCATTAATTATGAAGATAAACATCACATTATCCATAATCGTGATGTTAAGGATGTAGTTAATTACTCACACCATAGTAATTCAGTTGTCACTCTGAAAGTTCCTTATCAAAGCGATATTAATCAAATCTATGAAATTATAGATATAGTAGGAAAGAAGCTTCAAGAAAAGTATCCAGAAGAGATAATGAAAGGCACAGTAGTAGATGGAATAGAAGAATTTTATGACTATCAAATGTTAATTCATATAACTACAGAAGTTCAACCAGGAAGACACATTGATATGAAGAGAATTCTTGGTACAATGATTAAACAAGCTTTCCAAGAAGAAGGCATTGAAATTCCTGTGATTCACCATTTAATGATTAATGAAGAACAATCATAGGGCAACAAATATCAACCTTAATCAAGATACTGTTAACCAAAAATAACATGACCCAAAAAGAAGGTCTCAAACCTCTCCTTTTAAGGGGATGAAAATAATAAACTTGAGTATTTCAAGCTTCCCTATTCCATAGACGTACTGATAACTGATAACTGATAACTGAAATGACTCACTATCAACAATTACTCCAAATTAATACTTCTGGTAAATCTTTATCCAGAATTACTTCTAAAGTGCAAGAAGCTGTAGCTAAGTCAGGGGTAAAAACAGGTTTATGCAATCTATTTTTACGCCATACTTCCGCCAGCTTAATAATTCAAGAAAATGCCGACCCAGATGTATTAGTTGACTTAGAAAACTTTATTTCTAAATTAGTACCAGAAGGTTATCATTATATTCATAGTGCAGAAGGACCTGATGATATGCCTGCTCATATTCGTAGTGTTTTAACTCATACTTCCGAACAAATTCCTATTAATAATGGGAAATTAGTATTAGGTATTTGGCAAGGAATTTATGTTTGGGAACATCGCCAACGTAGTCATTGCCGAGAATTAGTAATTCATATTAGTGGGGAGTAATTTTTGATTAATTAGAAAAACCGAGTTGTTGAATAAACTCAGTTTTTCTAGCGATCTTCTTTAAGGAATGAAAATTAAGCAATTTTTTCTGCCTACTCCTGCTTTAATTAATCCTTTTTTTCTTTGATCTATAGCAATATGATTTGAGTTGTGAGATATTGGAGAATTTTAGGGAACACTTAACTGGGAATAGGGAACAGGGAATAGGGAACATGGAACAAGAAAATGTATTTTATTCATAAGATAACTGCTATATTCTATGCTTTTAAGGAACACCTCAATTCTCACATCTCATTCCTGATTGCTATATTTCTGATTTTTGATTTTCGGCTATAATTTGAGCCTTTTCTCTTAATTTTTGAAATTGTTTATCAGTAATACCATTTATCAAAAGTATTACTACATCTCCTTGAGAGTAGGGAGTAGCTTCAATAATTAATAATTAATAATTAATAATTAATAATTACCTGTCCTTGAAAACGGATAGGATTGACGAACAGGAAAAATTTTTTCTTCTCTTGGTCGATTGGATACAGCGAGGAGACCTCGCTATCCCATCCTTACGGACAGCTACCTCTTACTCCTCCGGAGGAGCTGCGCTTTTCATGTCGGCGACAGCCGAAACGCTAACGCTAACGACCGTTTTTTTTTCCTTAAAATGGGAGGCTTTAGACAACAATTTATCGGTTAAAAGAGATCAGATATTTTGATTTAATGCCGATAATCTTTACAAACATTACTGAAGCATTATTATTACTTAATAACTGAAGTTCCATCGGAAGTATAGCATTATTTTTGGGAATTGGCATAATACCAATAACTCTTGATGAAGGTCAACGACGGTATATGAAACTGCAGTCTAAGCTCCTTGAGTTGGGGTAAATAAAAATTATTTCTCTAAAAATTCCATAAATTGTTTGGATAAACAAGGTTTTGAGCAACACTACTGACTTTGCCGAGATAAAATTGAATAGGCCAAAATAGCAGCTTGAGTGCGATCGCGCAAATTTAACCTCCGGAGAATATTAGTAATATGATTTTTGACAGTCTTCTCAGAAATATAGAGAGTTTGAGCTATTTCTCGGTTATTTGCACCAGAAGCAATTAACTGTAAAATTTCTTGTTCTCTTGGTGTTAAATCTTGCCAATTTTGGGGAGGGTTATTAACAGGAATTGAGATTTGAGAAATCACTTTTTTACCTATACCTGGTCCTAATTGTGTATAGCCTTTATATACAGATTGAATTGCCTGAGCTAATTCTTCTGAAGGTGTGTCTTTTAATAAGTATCCGGAGGCCCCATATCTCAATGCTTGAGTGACATATTCATCATCATCAAATGTAGTTAAGATTAACACTTTTATTTCTGGAAAACGCTGAGAAATTTCTTTAGTAGCAGCTACTCCATCCATAATTGGCATTCGTACATCCATTAAAACTACATCTGGTTGTAGATTTTCTATTTGATTTATTGCAGTGGCTCCATTCTCCGCTTCTCCTACTATTTCTAAATTATTTTCTAACTTTAATAAAGCTTTTAATCCACGCCGAATTAAATTTTCATCATCAACTAATAAGACTTTAATCATAATTTATAGGGAATAGGGAGAAATAATTGATAATTTATATCATGTCCGGATAATTAGTGATAAAAAAATTTTTGTTTGTAGTATAGCTCTCAGCCCGATAATAGATAGGACTAGGGCAAAACTACGAAGCTCTAATTATAACTATTCAACCGGACATGATATTATGGATAATATTCGAGATTTATAATAAAATGTGCAATTAATTTTGCATAAACACTAATGTGTAATTAGTTTTGCATAAGCACTTATGAAATACAAAAAATTGTCCTACTTATGAATCAGCCCATCTTCCCATCAATTTTTGGTAGAAAACATTAGCATACTTTATATAATATAGCGTTTTTAATACGAATGAGGTACACCTATATTTTTTTCTTCCCTATTCCCTATTCCCTATTCCCTATTCCCTAAAAGAGGGAAAATTAGCAATTATTTTACATCCTGCACCAGGGTCAGTCAAAATCTCCAACTCACCTCCTAATGCTAAAGTACGTTCTCGCATTCCCTGCAAACCAAATCCAGTAGTATTTTGTTTTAAATTGAATCCTTGACCATTATCTTGAACAATTAGATGTAAATTTGTGGTAGTGAAAATATGAATTTCTACTGTAGTTGCTGAGGCATATTTATAAATATTAGTTAATGCTTCTTGCACTATACGATAAATAGCAATTTTTACTTCATAATTCAGAGAATAATTGATACTTATATTGCTTCTGGGTAAAATACCAGTAGATTTATAAAAATCTGCTATTAAATTAGCGATCGCTGATTCTAAAGATTGATTTAGCCACCAATTATCCCGTAAAGCTGCCACTGACTGACGCACTTCATTTAAAGCTTTTGAACCTAGTTGTTTAGCCGAAGCCAAAAATTCCATTGATTCTTCTGGTTCTGATTTTCTCAGTTTCCAAGCTGCCTCTAAACTAACATTTAAAACTGTTAAATAATGCCCTAAAGAATCGTGAATTTCTCTAGCAATCCGATTTCGTTCTTCTAAAGCGACAATGTTTTCTATTTTTCGGGCATATTGTCGTAGTTTTTCATTGGCAATTGCTAGTTCTTCTCGACTTTTTCGTTCTGACATTACTGCCTTTACTAATAACTGGAGAAAAATTATTAATAATCCAAACAAAATTATTGAGCTGAAGAGAACTAAGATAAATCTTTCTCTAGCAAATAATGGCAGTCTCGTCAGTTTTTGTAATCTTTGAACTTGAATAAGTGTAAATAAAGAAAAAACAAAAATATTGATAATTATATTTTGCTTCTCGGCAAAAATAAAACAATCCCGAATCACCAAAATTAGACATAAAAGTGGAGATAAATGCAAACCAGCCAAGAACGACATAATAATTATTAAAATAATTTCGACAGTAGTATAAATAATTTTATGGTAACGGGATTTATTAATCGGTAAAAATAGTCCCATCATGCTAAATACTATCAGCATAAAAAGATTGATAATTAGTAGATTTGATACTTCTGCTGTGGGAAAAAACTGTATTCTACGACGACCATAGAGAGGGAATTTAAGAATTTGACTCAGAGCAATAATTACCAATAAAATCCATTCTAAGTATAGTAAAAAACGAATAGGATGTTTAGCTATTTTGGGGAAAATAATCATAAGTCTGTCGAGAGTTAATTTGTAAGTATTCAGCACTCAGCTATCAGCTATAGCGGTTTTCACAAAGGTAGACTACAAAAATTCTTCCTTCTTCCTTCTTCCTTCTTCCTTTCAACCCAAATCTCTGTACTCTATATTAATGAAAATTGCTATATCAGCCATTAATTCATTATTTTGGCAGGAGAAATTAGTCTCCAAAGAGAATTAAAAGTCGGACACGAAAAAGGTTATCAGTTAATCTTAGTAGTTGCTTTATTCTTTACGAAAATACGAAAAGCTGAAAGCTGAATGCTAATAGCTGAATGCTTACGTTAATTTCGGCACGATTTTAGCATATCATCACACTTAAATTTTCATGTCTAGCAGAAATTTTCTCTACATAAGTCAAGTTAAATAAACATCTAATCAGATACATTGTATAGCACTACGTTAATTAGTTAGAACATTTATAAATGCTCTCTCCGAGCGTCAGGAATCACTTCTGAATTCTAAATTCTGAATTCTAAATTGCGCGTAGTGCTATAGGACTAAAGTCCTAGAATAATTTAGGACTTTTATCTCAGGTTATTTGAGAGTTGCGACTTGTAGGATAGAACATAAGTAAACACTCAATAAAAAAAATTAATTGGGAATAAACACAATGAAACGTCGTTCTTTGGCTATATTATTTGCCATTATTGCCACCATTCTTTTTGCTAATCCTTTGACAGTTCTTGCCCAACCTAAAAATTTGAATTTGACTTCCGAACAAAAAACTCAGTGGGAAGAAATTAGGGCAAACACCAAAGCTCAAATTCAAAATATTCTTACCCCCCAACAACAGGAACAGTTCCAAACTTTAACTTCACAAGGTCAACGAGGACGAAAAGTGATGAAGCAGTTAAATCTTTCTGAAGAGCAAAAAACTCAAATGCGCGAAATAATGCAGTCATCACGCCAACAAATGGCAAATATTTTAACTGAAGAACAACTTGGGCAGTTTCGTCAGAGAGTTGTTGCCCAACTTGAAAATTTGAATATGACTCCCGAACAAAAAACTCAGTGGGAAGAAATTAGGGCAAACACCAAAGCTCAAATTCAAAATATTCTTACCCCCCAACAGCAGGAACAGTTCCAAACTTTAATTTCACAAGGTCAACGAGGACGAAAAGTGATGAAGCAGTTAAATCTCTCTGAAGAGCAAAAAACTCAAATGCGCGAAATAAGGCAGTCATCACGCCAACAAATAGCAAATATTTTAACTGAAGAACAACAAGAGCAGTTGCGTCAACAAAGACAAATGCGATGACAAAAAAATCATTCAGCAATTAACAATTAATAATTACCTCTTCTTAAAAGAAGGGGTAAAATTGTATCAACGAAAATTTTTGATTTTATCCCCTATCCAAGGGGAGGTTTTTAACCTGAATTGTTTAATTATTAATTATTATTAGTTGGTGTTGGATATGAAAAATACTATGAATAAAAAAGTTAATCAAAATATAAATTAGCAAGAACTTTGGAATGCTTGATGTACTTGTTCTAACAAACTGCACACAGACTTAAAATCTCTTGTTTGTTGAGACAAAGGTATTAACATCTGCGAGGCAAGAATCACAAAACGATCTGCTGTAGAAATTGACATTCCGGCATCTTCAAGTCGTTTTCCTAAAGTTTTAGTTTTACTAATTATAGTCTGTTCATCTAGATAAAAATTGAATGAGGAATATTTCTTACAAATCAAGATAGCATCAATACTAATAGGAGCTTTCGCTGCTTTCTTTGGAGTTGCTGCGCGTAACTCACCATGAACTGGATGTGCTGCAACAACAACCATTCCAGCGATCGTAATAGCTTGGCAAATAGCAGCCCACCCTTCTACCTTAGAGTGATGGAAACTGAATACCAAGACTCCATTATCCTTAAGTACACGCTGACACTCAGAAAAAACTGTAGCAAGTTGTCTGGTAAATACATGAGGGTCTTTATCTTGGACCTCTCCTTGGTCTGATGAATCAAATTTGGCGAACTCTGGGTAACGATCTTTGAAAACAGGAGATAACCAGGCAAAAAAGAAGTCGCTCAACTCGCTGTAATGAACAAAATCGAAATAAGGGGGATCGGTAATAACTGCATCTACTGATTTTGCGGGTAAAGGTAGGTGGGAGCTATCACCATTAAGCACCATTAAACTATCTTGCTTCTTCTGGAAATGCTCCCATGTTTCGACAGTATGAACATTAATTGGTTGACTGGATAGAGTTTTTTTGGAGGCTGTCCGTTTTGTTAAGTCGCCTTTAAAATCAATTTCAAAAGGACAGTCAAGATATGACTTTGCCCGCATTAGGCGTGACTCAAACAGGGTACTAAAAGTACCACTGCTTTTACCCGTTCCCCATATTGAGTTTTCCAGGGGAGTACGCTCCGGCTTTAATATATGATTCGAGAACGTATGTCGTACAGCACCAGTACCCTCACCCTTGAAACTGCAGAACAGGTTGTTAAATTCTAAAGTGCTGGAAAATAAGCATAGCATTTGCTCCCGAATAGCTTTCTCCTCTATCTCCAGGATACTTCGCAACAAGAGTCCAAGGCATAATAATTGTCTAGAATTAAAAAAGTCTCGCCAATATGTATAGTTATAACTACGAGCTTGGTTAGTATTATGTCCTGGTCTAACTTTCAAAGTTGGCAGTGGCAATGTCTCACTCTGTAACCTTGCCTCTGCTTCCGCATAAAGTGATAAATCTTCTTCTCCCACCGGAAGGTAAACTTTTTCGCCGTTTGGACGCAGTGCCATAATAGCATACAACCGATGATCTGGCGGGTTGCCGTTAGATGGCAAGAGGTCTTTAATTCGATAGCGAGTACCGTCTTTGGCAATTATGTACTGACCCGATGCAGGTCCTTTTTGAGGGTTAAAACGATATTCACAATGAGGACATATAAGGTCAATTGCATCATAGCGATTTTCAATTATACCCCAACAACTCGGACAGACAATTTGAGCTTTCGGCTTTTTCTTGGGGTAAGCATTCTGTGAGAATACATACCGAGAAAAAAGTGGAATCGTTTCTCTGTTTGGGGTGGTGACAGTTTTCACCCAGAAAAAATAAAGTACCGATATCAGTTTGCCAGTTTGCGGATCTCTAGTCTGGTAGTAGCGACGAATTTCAGGAGCAACCTTATGTTCAAGAAGAGCAAATGCAGCGCGAAGTTTTGTTTCTGGTACTCTGGTAAATGCTTGACGAACAAGAAAAGTGCTTATGGGGTTGATATCGCAACCAATTGCCTTAGCTCCAAGCTTAACCGCTTCTCCTAGGGTTGTACCACTACCCATAAAAGGATCTAGTATCACTTTGTCAGTAAATTGGTGACTTTTATAGAAATTCTGCCAAACATTATTGGTATCAGGAGGACTCAGAGCTGCTAACGTAATGGCACGAAACACGCTCCCCAAGCGTGTAGCCCACCATTTGTGAATGTGATATATTGGACGATTAATCTCCTTGCGCCAACTCTCTCGTTCTGCAACCTGGCTAATTTCAACAATTGGGAAGTCCCTTTCAATCGCTGTAGTTGCATGGGGTGGAATGAATAGAACTTGTTTGGGAGTTAGATTCATTACTCTTGACCTCCCGCACTCTCATCAAGATTGGGAACAACATCAGCTATTGTTACCGACCTTGAACTTTGGCTGACCAACCTATAGGCGACAAACTTGTGTTCATTGCCAGCATTAGGGTTAGGAATTCTCGTGGCATTGAGTTCGTTAGTCTGCAAATCGAAATTATACCCCACAACCAGAGTATTTGCCTCAACACGACTTAAGCGACCCACTTCTTTAAACCTAGAGTCCGCATTCATATTATCAGGTACAATTAGAGTCATCAAACCAGTTGTTCCTTCAGTTAGTGCAAAAGGTGTCGGGGCAACATACATTTTGCGATCGCGAATCATCACATCACCATAAGTCCCAAAACCTTTAATGCTCTTATTCTTGTGAATATAGTTGCGCTCCGCGTTCAGAAAGTCACCGTGACACATGACTAAATCGATAACAGGATACTGTTTGCTTCCCTTACCTCGATCTGGATAAGCCGATAAATCAGCAGGATAACGACCAAAAACATAAAAGATTTGCCTTCCATTATGATAACCTGTCGGAACTTGACTATTGCAATCGTAATCCCGTTCACGACCAGGCCAAGCTAACCCCTTAACTTCATATCCTTCAGTTGACTCAACCAAGCAGAAATCAGGATAGCTATTCCGGCCTGATTCCTCAAAATGAACTGGGATATCTTGCAACCGTTTTTTAAACCAGTTTTGAAAGTGAAATTCTTTATCCTTACGACTTATAGATTCAATCAGTTCACCTTCCTGGACAGCTAATACGCACTGCTCAAAAATATCAAAGCAGGTTGTATTTGTCATCTAGATTTTCCTTTTTTCAAAATGTCCAAAAAGACTCGACAGTTTAATTAAATATTATATCATATTAATACTCTTTTTCACAAGAGCTTCAGTATAGCTAAAATAGATTAAATTCAGTATTAATTATAGTAGAGTAAATTATGTTTCAATACAATTTGTTTTCTCAACCAAAACGAAAACCACTTAATATTATCTATTGCTTTATAACAAAGAGAAGCACAATATTATTTCGCACTGCAATGGCGATCGCTCTGTTAGGAACTGTAAGTTGTACTACCAAAGTGCAACTTGAATCTCCCACCGTTGCTCAGACTCAAAGCAAAACTACCGTAAATTCATCCGTCTCTAATGTTGAAAATATCGCTGCTACTTCAGACTACCAAAAAATAACTGTAGTAGAAAACCTGGAACATCCCTGGGGTATTGACTGGTTGCCAGATGGAGCAATGCTAATTACCGAAAGACCAGGGCGGTTGCGAATTGTTCGTGATGGAATTTTAGACCAGACTCCTATTGCCGGAGTTCCTCAAGTCTTTGCTGTTAGTCAAGGAGGTTTATTGGATGTCTCAGTTCACCCGCGTTTTGCAGAAAATCGTTGGATCTATTTAACCTATTCCCATGGCGATCGCTCGGCAAACCGTACTCGTATCGCCCGCGCTCGACTTGAGAATAATACTCTGCGAGATTTAAAAGTAATCTTTGAGGTTTCCCAGACCAAACCAGGGGCGCAACATTTTGGGTCGCGTCTTGTTTGGTTGCCTGACGGAACTCTAGTCGCAACCATTGGTGATGGAGGCAACCCACCTATTGAATACAATGGCGAATTTATTAGGCAACAAGCTCAAAACCGCAATAGTCATCTGGGCAAGGCGATCAGATTAAATGACGATGGATCTATACCCTCCAATAACCCTTTCGCCACCTCCACAGATGCCAAACCTGCCGTCTGGAGTTATGGACACCGCAATATCCAGGGGATTGCATTAGACCCGACAAAAAATCGAATCTGGGCAACCGAACATGGTTCCAGAGGTGGTGACGAACTGAATTTAATTCAGGCAGGAGAAAACTATGGTTGGCCTGTCGTTACTCACAGTCGTGAATATTCTGGAGGACTTATCTCCCCTGAAAAATCTCGCCCCGGTCTGATAGACCCTAAAGTAGTATGGACTCCTTCCATAGCTCCCTCTGGTTTAGCTTTTTATAACGGCGATCGCTTTCCCCAGTGGAGAGGTAATTTGTTTGCGGGTGGGTTAGTTTCCCAAGATATTCGTCGCATTGAGCTAGACGAAGCAGGTAACGTTATCGGTCAGCATTCTATTCCTATAGGTCAGAGAGTGCGGGATGTGCGACAGGGACCCGATGGACTATTGTACATTCTCACCGATCGGCCAAACGGACAGTTAATTCGACTGGAACCCGTTGGAGGATAGGAGGTACACTCGTGGCGGGTGGTGGTGCATAGTAATAGTAGAGAGAGTGTGGGAAGTGTGGGAAGTGTGGGGAGTGTGGGAAGAAATTACAAATTTTATATTCCCTACTCCCTACTCCCTACTCCCTACTCCCTACTCCCTAAAACCAACGAATTTTGTACCTCACGCTTTTTGGAAACTGCTATACATTTAATTTTGCCTACCTTACTGAACTATTTATTAGTAGGCTTGAGGTTAAATCAAAATAATTATTTATTTATATTTCCTATAAATTTGATAATTAATATTATGTCCGGATAATGAGTGATAAAAAAAATTTTGTTTGTAGTATTGCTCTAGCCCTAAATTATAGAAGTTGCTCAAGCCCTACTACAAGCCTTAATTATAACTATTCAACCGGACATAATATAACATTACAGATAAAATATTCACAGTTCAATTTAATTTATTAAAAAAACATTTTATTCTCTTGACAAGCCAGCAAATTATGCTAAAATTCTTATCTAATCCATTAATTAAGCGAATAAGTATGTTGCTTCAAGACAAACAAATGACTGCACAAGAGTTCATTTCCCTACTCGACGAGATTATTGAAAAACAACATTTACTTAAGCACACATTCTATCAAATGTGGAATGAAGGAAAATTATCTTTAGAAATGTTGCAAGAGTACGCTCAAGAATATTATCTACAAGTTCATTATTTCCCTACTTATGTTAGTGCTACTCATGCAGCTTGTGACGATTTAGAAATTCGGAAAATGCTCTTAGAAAATTTGATTGAAGAAGAAATGGGAGCAGCAAATCACCCTGAATTATGGTTACGTTTTGCTGAAGGTTTAGGAGTAAAAAGAGAAGCAGTTAAAGAGCGGGAACATTTAGCAAAAACTCAGGAATCTGTAAGTATTCTCAAGGAATTAGCTCGGAGTGAAAATCCTGCTAAAGGTTTAGCTGCTCTTTATGCTTATGAGTCACAAATTCCTGAAGTTGCTACTACTAAAATTTCTGGTTTGAAAGAATTTTATGGTATTGATTCTGAAGCAGCTTTATCCTTTTTTAAAGTACATGAAAAAGCTGATGAAATTCACAGTAAAGTTACCAAAGAAGCATTGGTAAAACTATGTGAAACTGATGCTGAAAAACAGGAAGCATTAGCAGCAGCAGCAAAAGCAGTAGATGCTTTGAATTTATTGCTTGATGGTGTTTATGAAGAATATTGTCAAGCTGTGAATTAATTGTTAATTAACTAGCTATCAGCTTTTAGCTATCAGCTAGCCTCCTAGGTCGGAACTACGTTAACAGCTTTTATAGTTCTAGGTTAAAATTTCTGGCTTTTATAAGCTAGATGGTTGAGGAGGAGTTGAAATCTCCTTCTCAACATCTAATACTATTTTGAAAAAAAAGATAATTTCCGATATTAGGTGTAAGAAGGAAGAAGGTTAAAAATCGGGAAAAAATTCAACTTAGGGTAGAAGTTATACAGTAATTTCGGGTTATTATTTCGCATCATTTGAATAATTTTTCCTGTGGTTATCGTATATATTTTATAGCAGTCAAAGTAGAGGTTCGGACAGTTATCAAATCTGTTAGTATCGGTACAATAAATATCGTAGGAGTTTGGTCACCAAACCCCTACCAAACTAGGAGTTTTTGCCTCTTTTAGAATCTTATATATAATCCGGCTGAAAAGTCGTCATTGCGATGATAGGAAGCAATCTCCTAAACCCTTGAGATTGCTTCCTTTCACTCCGTTCCAGTCGCAATGACTGGGTTATAGTAATTATTTGGACATGATATAACTTTTGACTTCTAACTTTTGTACGGGTGATTCGCGAATCACCCCTACTGACTTCTGATGTCTTACTTCTTCCAGGAGAATAAAATATGCCTAGATCGGCAGGTAATTCTAATGTAGAAAAACTTCAAACTGGTGAAGCCCAACTTTTAATTCTTTTAGTAGGAATTAATCAATATGATGATGACCGAATAAATAACTTAAATTATTGTGTTAATGATTGTCAGGAATTAAAGGCTGCATTAGAATCAGCAACAAAATTATTCACCAATAAAACTATTATTATCCATCACGATAATACTCCTGCATCTCCTCTTCTTGATGTGGTGAAAAATAGCTTGGAAAAGTTAGTCTCTCAAGCAACTAAAGAAGATACTATTTTAATTTATTTTTCCGGTCATGGTTTTTTAGACAAACAAACTCAGCAACCAATATTATGTCTGAAAAATACTGAAACTAATAATTTAGCTACAACGGGTTTGCCTGTGGCGGAAATTTTGCAAAAGTTGGCAGAAAGTGGTGCTAAATATCAATTGATTTTTATTGATGCTTGTCATAGTGGTGGAACAAGTATTAATTTTCAGCATTTATCTGAAAGTAAGAAATTATCTGAATCTGAAACATCTAGTATTGCTCCACAATTAATTGAATTATTTTGGCAAAGGGCTGCTAAAAGTAAGGGCTTTTATGCCCTTTTGTCTTGCGATAAGTATGAACAATCTGAAGAATGGAAAAATTTAAAACATGGATTATTTACTTATTATTTGATTCAAGGTTTTTTGGGGAAAGCTGCGGATAAGTCGGGAGTAATTGAGGCGGATAGTTTATATAAATATGTTTATCATCGGACTTTGGAATATATTGATAAAACTAATCAGCAAATTCGTTTGACTAATCAACAAAAAGCTAATCGTAGTGAATCAAATATTCAGTCGGAATCTCCAGGGCAAACTCCTGTGCGAATTGTGGAAGGAGCAGGAGAGTTTGTGTTAGGAATTGTGCCGATTAATAGTAATGAAAATAGTCGGCGACAGGCTGTAATTATTAATGGTTTAGCAGGATGTGAGGAGACTGTTTCTTTATCAGGTATTTTGCACAGTCAGGGTGAATTTGTTGTGGGATATTGGCCACGAACAGACAGCTCTTGGCAGGATGTAAAACGCGGAATATTGAAATGTTTAAACCTTTCTTCCCCCTCTTCCCCCTCTCCCCACACCTCCCACACTCCCCACCCTCCCCACACCTCCCACACTCCCCACACTCCCCCCTCTTCCCCCTCTCCCCACACCCAATTAGAAACAACATTTCTCTACATCCGTGGTGAGGTTGAAAGTGTCATTAATGATGATAATGAGCAGGAGCATTATCTGGTTTTGGGGGATGGGGTGCGTATTAGTTGTTTTTGGTTGCAGAGAAAGTTATGGAATTCTCAGGTGCGTCAACAGGTTATTATTCTTGATTTTCCTAATGCTGAAAATGATGTGCTGACTCAATGGGTGGAATATTTGCACCAAGAAAAGAATAAGTCTCAATGTATTATTGCTTCCTCGTCGTTACAGTTTTCTCAGGAATTGGTGAAAATATTCGGAAATGCTCGACATGGTTTGACTGTTGCGGGGTTGGTTATTGAGTTGCAGCAACGGTTGCCTATTACAACTTATTTGTCTGGAAATGCTATCGATATTTTACTCCCTGGGGAGGCAACTAATACAATTTTTGATGCTAATATCTGCCCTTATAAGGGTTTGGAAGCATTTCGTCAACAGGATGCGGAGTTCTTTTTTGGTAGGCAAAAGCTGATACAGGAGATTTTGGCAAGGTTGCGGGATAGTTCGTTTTTGGCGGTGGTTGGTGCTTCGGGTAGTGGGAAGTCTTCGGTGGTGCAAGCTGGTGTTTTGCCACAACTGGCGACCGGGAAGCAACCGCCTGGTAAATGTTTGTGCTGTTGTTTTCGCCCTAGTGATTTTCTCTCTGGCAAAACTGATAAGACTGAGAAAACTCTGATAAATGCTTTAGCTCAGGCATTGGCAACTGATGGGAAGGTTGATGAAATGGAGGGTTTTTTGCATTTGGGTGTTCAAGGTTTGGTTTTGTGGTTGCGTCGTCGGGTGGAACCGATGGTGGTTTTGGTGGTAGATCAGTTTGAGGAATTATTTACTTTGACTGCTGAAAATGAACGTTCGGAATTTCTGAATTTGCTCTTGGGTGCTTTGCGGGAAACGTCGGATAAGTTGAGGTTGATAATAACGTTGCGGGATGATTTTATTGGTAATTGTTTGGAAGTGCCTGAGTTGGAGGTTTTGGTGCAGGAGAATTTGATGTTGGTGTCGCCTAATTTGCAGGAGGAGGAATATCGAGACGCTATTGTTAAACCTGCTGAGAAGGTGGGGTTAAAGGTGGAGTCTGGTTTGGTGGATGTATTGTTGGATGGCGTGCAGGAGGAGTTAGGGGGTTTGCCTTTATTGCAGTTTGTATTGCGGGAGTTGTGGGAGAAGAGGCGGGATGGAATGTTGAGTTTGCAGGTTTATCAGGAGGAAATTGGTGGTTTTAAGGAGGTGTTGCAGGATAAAGCGGAGAATGTGAGGCGGGGTTTGCATGGTGAGGAGGAGAGTTGCGCTCAGTTTATTTTTCTGGAGTTGGTGCAGTTGGGAGAAGAGGGGAAGGATACTCGCCGTCGGGTGTTGAAGTCGGAGTTGTTGGGTAAGAAGTATGGGAAGGAGGTGATGGAGTCTGTGTTGAAAAAGTTGAGTGATGCGCGGTTAATTGTTGTTGGTGATGTATCCCCCCTAGCCCCCCTTCGTAAGGGGGGAACTAATGAGGAAGAAAAAGCTTTCCTTGGTGAGGAAGGGGGTGGGGATGTTGCTGAGTATGAGGATAGATCCCCCCTAGCCCCCCTTAGTAAGGGGGGAACTAATCAGGATGAGAAAGCTGCTTTTTCACAGGAAGGTTTACCCGATGCCACAACCCCCTACTCCACACCAGAAAATAACAACAACAAAGCCCCCCTTTCAAAGGGGGGTTTGGGGGGATTAAAAACCACTATCTCACAGGAAAGTTCCCCCACTACCACAACACCCAACTCCACACCAGAAAATAACAACAACAAAAAAGCCCCTCTTCCCAAGGAGGGTTTGGGGGGATCGGAAATTACTGTGGAAGTTGCCCACGAAATCTTAATCCGTCATTGGTCAACTTTACGTTGGTGGTTGGATAATAATAGAAGTCGCCTACAACAGCAACGACAGATGGAGCAGGATGCTAAGAATTGGGTGCAACATGGGCGAGTCGATGATTTTTTGCTGCGGGGTGTGGCGTTGCAGAATGGGGAGGAACTTTATATTAAGTATGGTGATGAGTTGTCTGAGTTGACTCAGGAGTTTATTGAGGCGGGGATGGCGTTGCGTCAACGGCAGGAAGAGGAGAAACGACAGCGCAGACGAAGGACGGTATTGGGATTAGTGAGTGGTTTGGTGGCGGTGTCGGTATTTGCTGTGGGAGCGGTGTGGCAGTGGCGTTCGGCTGTTGTTGAGAAGAGGAATGCTACGCTCAAAAGTGAGATTACCACTTTAGAATCTCTAGTGGATACCAGTTTAGAGCGACAGTTAGATGTTCTTGCTTTGGGGAAAAAATTAAAAGCTGACTGGGTTAACCTGGAAAATAGGGTGCGCGGTATGGTATTGCTGCAACATACCTTTGATTTTGAGAAATGGAAAGAATTTAAGATTTTAGAGGAGCAGAAAAAGTCGTTCACGCACGTCAGTTTCAGCCCTGATAGCAAGTTCCTGGCTTCTGCTGGCAATGACACCACCGTGCGCCTGTGGCAAACAAATGGCACTCCTGTTGCTATTTTAGGTGGGCATAAAGGTGCAGTCACGCACGTCAGTTTCAGCCCTGATAGCAAGTTCCTGGCTTCTGCTGGCAATGACACCACCGTGCGCCTGTGGCAAACAGATGGCACTCCTGTTGCTATTTTAGATGGGCATAAAGGTGCAGTCACGCACGTCAGTTTCAGCCCTGATGGCAAGTTATTAGCTTCTGCTGGCAATGACACCACCGTGCGCCTGTGGCAAGTAGATGGCACTCCTGTTGCTACTTTAGATGGGCATAAATCTCTGGTCAAACACCTCAGTTTCAGCCCCGATGGCAAGTTACTCGCTTCTGCTGACTTCGACGGCACGGTGAGTGTGTGGGAAGTAGATGGCACTCCTGTTGCTATTTTAGATGGGCATAAAAGTGAGGTAAACCACGTCAGTTTCAGCCCTGATGGCAAGTTATTAGCTTCTGCTAGCAGTGATGGTACGGTGCGTGTGTGGCAAGTAGATGGCACTCCTGTTGCTACCTTAGATGGGAATAATGGGCATAATGGTGCAGTCAGACACCTCAGTTTCAGCCCCGATGGCAAGTTACTGGCTTCTACTAACGGTGACGATACGGTGCGTGTGTGGCAAGTAGATGGCACTCCTATTGCTACTTTAGATGGGCATACAAGTTATATCAGGCACGTCATTTTTAGCCCCGATGGCAAGTTACTGGCTTCTGCTAGCGGTGACTATACGGTGCGTATATGGCAAACAGATGGTACTCCTGTTGCTACTTTAGAGGGGCATAAAAATGTCCTCTTGCACGTCAGTTTCAGCCCCGATGGCAAATTACTGGCTTCTGTTAGCAGTGACGGCACCGTGCGTGTGTGGCAAACAGATGGCACTCCTGTTGCTACTTTAGAGGGGCATAAAGATGAGGTAAACCACGTCAGTTTCAGTCCTGATGGCAAATTACTGGCTTCTGCTAGCAGTGACGATACGGTGCGTGTGTGGCAAACAGATGGCACTCCTGTTGCTACTCTAAAAGGCCATCAATATAATATCTATCACGTCAGTGTCAGTTTCAGCCCCGATGGCAAGTTACTGGCTTCTGCTAGCCGTGACCGCACCGTGCGTGTGTGGCAAACAGATGGCACTGCTGTTGCTACTTTAGAGGGGCATAAATCTTCGGTCTTCCACGTCAGTTTTAGTCCAGATAGCAAGTTACTGGCTTCTGCTAGCGATGATGGTACGGTGCGTGTGTGGCAAGTAGATGGCACTCTTCTTGTTACTTTAGAGGGGCATAAATCTTCGGTCTCCCACGTCAGTTTTAGTCCAGATAGCAAGTTACTGGCTTCTGCTAGCGATGATGGTACGGTGCGTGTGTGGCAAGTAGATGGCACTCTTCTTGTTACTTTAAAGGGGCATAAAGATAGGGTTTCCCACGTCATTTTCAGCCCCGATGGCAAGTTACTGGCTTCTGCTAGCCGTGACCGCACCGTGCGTGTGTGGCAAACAGATGGCACTCCTGTTGCTACTTTAGAGGGGCATAAAAATTGGGTAAACCACGTCAGTTTCAGCCCTGACGGCAAGTTACTCGCTTCTGCTAGTGGTGACAGCACGGTGCGTGTGTGGCAAACAGATGGCACTGCTGTTGCTACTTTAGAGGGGCATAAAGGAGAGCGATATAAAGGTGCGGTCTCCCACGTCAGTTTCAGCCCTGATAGCAAGTTACTCGCTTCTGCTAGCACTGACAGCACGGTGCGTGTGTGGCAGGTAGATGGCACTGCTGTTGCTACTTTAGAGGGGCATAAAGATATTGTATGGCACGTTAGTTTCAGCCCCGATGGCAAGTTACTGGCTTCTGCTAGTGCTGATGGCACCGTGCGCCTATGGAATTTCGACCTCGACTCCCTCCTCAAACAAGGCTGCGACTGGGTGGGCGATCATTTGAGGAATAATCCCAATGTTAGCGAAGAAGACAAACGTTTGTGTGAATTTTAAGCATTCAGCATTCAGCGGTCAGCTATCAGCTTTTTAATGAATGAAGCCAGCATTCGTTTAACTTCTACTACATTTTCAATCAGAGATTCGTATTCTGAAACTGGGATGAAAATTCAGGTCGCGAGCAAGTAAAAGATGATATTCAAGCTCACTTGCTGAACCCATAGCAATTTGAAGAAAACGACATAGTTCTGCATCTCCATTTCTACCACATCCTTCTGCAATATTTGCAGGAATTGAAGCACAAGAACGACGAGCTTGACTTGTCAACCCATACAATTCTGCCGCAGGAAATGTAGATGTAGCTCGATAGACTGCTAAGGTTAACTGATGAGCTTTTACCCATACTTTTAATTCTTTGAAGTTTTTCAATGTTTCTTCCTCCTTATAATAGCTGATAGCTGACTGCTAATAGCTGAATGCTTAAAATTTTTCAACTACTTAGAATATAGTTTTCGCAATTCATCCATTGAAGAAACCTGGGGAATTTGAGTAACAATTCTCTCTAATAATTTCACATCATTAATTGCTGAAATCTCGGATAATATCCCCACATATTCATCACCAAACTTTAGTTTTAATCCCATTTCAATTGCCAATAATAACGCCTGTTTAATTTGAGCATCCTTTTGAGATATTTCAGCATCTTTTTCTACTGCTATTTCATCTCCTGTTTTAATCACATTCCCATCAGCATCGCACCAACGTAACCAAGTACCATTAATATTTTCAAACCTACCATTCCACAGAGTTAATCCCAGATTTATATCCGTAAACCAAGCATCATTTTTAGGAATATAAGAATTAAATTGCATTTGAAATACTTGCAGTACAGTTTCACTTAGTTTTTGCAATGGATCGTAGACAACATAATAAGGAATTTTTAACTGCGCGTAGTCTGTTAATTTACTTCCTAATTCATTGCCAGGAGTAGGAGAAATAATTTCAATTACAACATCTGGTGGCTTGCCAAATTCCCAGAATAAATAAGAACTAACATTTCTTTCCCACCATTCTTCACTGCCAATAATATTTAAGCTTAAAAACACATTCGGCACAATTCCTGAATCTCGGACATGAGAAAATAAACCCACATTAGCAGCAACAATAAAAGGAACATTTATAGGTATTTCAGCACCACTATAAAATACAGTTGTAAGTAAACGTTGTTGTTTTTCATTAATAAAACTATCCAAGGGAGTATCATCCTCCAGAATCATATTACTGGTGTCTGGATATTCATGGGGTAAAAGTGTCATTTCAGTTATCAGTTATCAGTTATCAGTTATCAGTAAACTTTGTAGGTTGGGTTAAGCGACAGCGCAACCCAACAACTATAAGTTTCTGTTGGGTTTCCTTAACGTCAACCCAACCTACGATAGTAAATATTCTAGCAACTATACTGAAATTTTTTTATAGATATAAATGAATCTTTTCTAAAGATTGGGAACAATTGTATTAGCAATTCCTGCTTTTTTAAATACTTGTTCAGCAGTTAACTCTAATCCTGCAAATAAAGAATCTATTAGTAGGGTATCTCCCATATAAGTTTGTGGCGGTGCATCTGGATAAAAAACTGTAATACTT
>NZ_JAAHGT010000549.1 GCF_010672385.1 Okeania sp. SIO2F4 | reverse complement strand
TTCCTCTACCATTACTATGCACCACTACCCTTTTTTTAAAAGTGGTATAAATAGTAAATAATGACGACTGCTATATACCAATCGAGATAAATATTTGCTACCAATAGTTAAACTATTTATAGGAGTTATATCAAGTATCATTAATTAGCCATAATAAAAATTATATAGCTGTTGAAGCGAGAATATTTTTCAAATTTCCCTTTGTTCCCTGCATAAGATTACTATGAGAGGTAATGATTACCTAAACCAAAATAATTGCTTTCTTAGTTCCTCATGAAAGTAATAGTAAAAAGTCAAATTTAAATCTTTTTTCCCTGTTTTGTATCAACCCTAGTTTGATATCTTAAATAGAAACAATATATAGCAATCCGCGCATTGGTTGTGAAAATTTTTATAAGTACCTACACAAAATTATTTACACAAGCGATATTGACACAGTAAGGGTTTCAGCTTCTAAAATTTGAATTTATTTTGTTTACCTGCTTAATAGTTAATTTTAACTGAAAACATGAGTAAATTCTGTAGGTCGCCAATTCGACGGCTTTCCTAGCTGACTCCTGAGTTCTGACTCCTAACTACCACCAAAATATTACAACTGAAATAGGATTGCTATATACGTTAACTTTTAATTTAATTGATTATAATATTGATCGTAAAAATCATATGACTTGGGGAGCAAAAAAATGGATAATCATAATCATTCTCATTGTTGTAGTTGTCACCATGAAGAAAATCATAATCATACTAACCAAACTACCCAAGAGTCAAATTTAAAACAGGAAATTTTACCTTTACTTCCAGTCGCTATTATCTATATATTAGGTTTGATTTTTTATCAACAATTACAGAATACTGCCTATGGTCTAGGACAATACATAGTGTTTGTTCCTATCTATATATATAGTGGATGGACTGTACTTTCTAGCGCCGGGAAAAATATTTTCAAAGGCAGAATATTTGATGAAAATTTTTTAATGACTGTGGCAACATTGGCAGCGATCGCTATTGATAAATTACCGGAAGCAGTGGCAGTAATGTTGTTTTATCAAGTTGGGGAAACATTCCAGGAATATTCTGTAAAACGTTCCCGTAATTCTATCAAGTCACTATTAGAAGTTCGTCCTGATTATGCAAATTTAAAAATTGATGATTCTCTGGAAAAAGTATCTCCTGAAAAAGTAGAAGTTGGTAGTGAAATAGTGGTTAAACCTGGAGAAAAAATTCCTTTAGATGGTGAAATTATCTCTGGCAATTCTCAGGTTGATACTTCTGTTTTAACTGGGGAATCAATACCTAAGTTTTTCACAGTTGGGCAAACAATTTTAGCAGGAATGGTTAATCAAACGGGATTATTAACAATTCGGGTCACTAAACCTTTTGACGAATCATCAATTGCTCGAATTTTAGAATTAGTTGAAACTGCTAAAACTAAGAAATCTAAAACAGAAAGATTTATGACAACTTTTGCCAGATACTATACTCCAGTGGTTGTCTTTATTTCTTTGGCAATAGCTCTTTTTCCTCCTCTATTTATTTCTGGTGCGACTCATGCTGATTGGATAAATCGGGCATTAATTGTATTAGTAGTTTCCTGCCCTTGTGGATTAGTAATTAGTATTCCTTTGGGTTACTTTGGCGGAGTTGGTGGAGCTGCTAAACGAGGAATTTTAGTTAAAGGTTCAACATTTTTAGATGATTTGGCAGTTATTAAAACTGTGGTTTTTGATAAAACTGGAACTTTAACAGAAGGTCAACTTCAGGTGACAGACATTGTGACAAAAAATGGCTTGACTAAATCAGAATTACTAGAAGTAGCAGCTAAAGTTGAATCTTTATCAAATCATCCTATTGCTCAAGCGGTTTATAAATATAATTCCACCAAAATAGATAATTCTGATGTCTCAGAATATCAAGAAATTGCTGGATGTGGAATTAAAGCAAAGGTTGGGAATAAAACAGTTATTGCCGGAGGCGATCGCCTATTACATTTAGAAGATATCGAACACGATCTTTGTGATGTTGGAGATACGGCAGTTCATTTGGCAGTCGATAGTAAATATGTTGGTTATATAACAATTTCTGACCAAATTAAATTAGATACTGCTTCGGCAATTAAATCTTTGAAAAATTTGGGTGTAGAAAAAATTGTAATGCTAACTGGAGATAATCAAACTGTTGCTCAACGGGTGGCCAAAAATCTGGGTTTAGATGATTATCAAGCGGAATTATTGCCAGAAGATAAAGTTAGTGCCATTGAAAAATTACTGCATCAAAATAATGGAAAGGTTGCTTTTGTCGGGGATGGAATTAATGATGCTCCGGTTATTGCTCGTGCTGATGTTGGTATGGCGATGGGTAGTATGGGTTCCGATGCGGCAATTGAAACTGCAGATGTTGTTATTATGACGGATGCTCCTTCTAAGGTTGCCGAAGCAATAAAAGTTGGCAGGAAAACTCGTCGTATTGTTTGGCAGAATATTGGTTTTGCTTTGGGAGTGAAAAGTTTGTTTATTTTGTTGGGGATATTCGGGTTGGCAAATATTTGGGAAGCGGTATTTGCAGATGTAGGTGTGGCGTTGATTGCTATTTTTAATTCTAGTAGAGCGTCTATGAATTGAGAATTGAGAATTGAGAATTCAGTTGAACTTAGTCCTAATATTAACTACCCCGGCGGGAAGTCCCGCGCTCTCCCGTAGGGGAGCGTCGTATGGGAAAGCCGGGCATTATTTGTGTGGTTCATCCTGAGAATCTATATACTTTTTTAGAACTGAGACACTAACACCACCACAACTAGCAATAAAGTAAGATTCACTCCAAAACACAGCTTTGAAATAAGCTTTATTGATTTGTTCTGGAAACTCAGCTCTGAGCCTTCTGCTGCTTACAGACTTGAGATTAGTAACAAATTTAGGTAACTCTAGCTGTGGGTAGTATTGGAATAGCAAATGTACATGATCGGCTTCACCATTGAATTCTATTAGTTTGCAGTCCCATTTAGTGCATAGATTGTCTACTATTTCTCCTAATCGTTTGAGCATCTCCTGATTGATTACTTTTTTCCTATATTTAGTCACTAAGACTAAATGAGCTTTCATATCTGATACAGCTCTACCACGAGATACAAAATCTTTTTTCATAATTATTCTGTTATAGCTGTTGACAATTATATATACAGTAATTATAATAACAGATGTATAATGCAGGAGGTAGATTCTCTATGCTATTGAAATACAAGTACAAGTTAAAACCACATAAAAAGCAAGCGGTGATTATATCTAATTGGTTAGAAATGGCCAGGAAGCAATATAATTATCGTTTAGCTGAAAGGTTGAATTGGTTTGAAGCAACTCGTACACCAGTAAACGCTTGTCCACTTAATGTTTCAGTAGTGCCAGTAGAACGAATTTATCAAAATATCCCAGAGTTTAGAACACAAACACGGGATGGCAGAAAGAAAGATGGTAACGGCAATCCAGTAACGAAAAAAGGTGACAAGCACCCTAACATCATAAATGGGTATGTAGCTTGGGAAACAGTACAGTTAGCAGACCTAGCACAAACAAAAAAACTATTCCCTGAGTATCAGTCTATTCACTCCCAAGTTTTGCAGGATGTTATTCAACGTGTACAAACTACGATGGATAACTTCACCAAACCTGATAAAAAGGGTAAAACCAGTGGTAAACCTAAATTCAAAGGTAAACATTACTATAATTCTCTTAGTTATCCCCAGTTATCAAACTCTAGTATTGTCAAAAATGCTAATGGTCGGTATTGTGTAAGTTTACCAAAGATTGGTTTAGTCCCTTTTGTGTATAATCGCTCAATACCAGAAGGTTTTAAAGTCAAGACAGGTAGTGTGATTCGTGAAGTTGACGGGTGGTACATTAGCTTCACGATAGAAGATAAGACTGTGCCTGTAGAGGTTGTAGAAATTCAACCCACTTTAAAAAACTCAAAAGGTATTGACTTGGGATTATTATATTATGCTGTTACCAGTGATGGCGAGTTTATAGAAGTACCTAAGTTTTTTAGGTTCTCTGAAGATAGACTATCTAAACTTCAGGTAAGATTATCTAAAAAAGACAAACATTCTCAATCTTGGAAAATTCTTAAACGTAAAATAGCTAAACTGCATCAGCTAATAGCCAGACAGCGTTTGGATTGGCAATTCAAACTGGCTTATCATCTGTTTTCAGACGTAAGTGCAATATTCCTCGAAGACTTACAGATAGCCAACTTAGTTCGGCGCTGCAAAGCTAAATTAGGTGATAATGGTCAGTTTTTGCCCAATGGTCAATCAGCGAAGTCAGGATTAAATAAGTCTTTGCACGATGCAGCCACTATCAATTTCTTGATGTTCTAGAGTATGTAGGCTGGAAACTTGGCAAGAGAATCATCAAAGTAGACCCAAAAGGTACATCTCAACATTGTTGGGAGTGTCTAAGCAGAGTGCCTAAGAGCTTGTCAGAGCGCTGGCATTCTTGCCCTAGATGTGGTCAAGAACTAGATAGAGACTATAACTCAGCACTCCTAATACAAAAAATAGGATTGTTATCAACACAGGGGGAGGACATCACCTCTGTTAAAACAGCGGTCAGGGTTTCCCTGGCTGAAGAATCCCGCGTTGTCCCGTAAGGGCAACGTCGGGAGTATGTCAAGGAGCACTGACTTAATCAAAGAATAACGATAAATTTCACGATTCATCTGTTCTGGCGGGGTGCTTCAGAAAAAGTATCAACTCTGGCTTCAGAAGTAATAGTCGAAATTTTTCACAATTCATCTGTTCTGTCGGGGTGCTTCAGAAAAAGTATCAACTCTGGTTCCAGAAGTAATACTCAGAAAATTTCACGATTCATCTGTTCTGTCGGGGTGCTTCAGAAAAAGTATCAACTCTGGTTCCAGAAGTAATAGTCGAAATTTTTGACTATTCATCATTTTTGATCGGATTCTTTTTCTACTTGCGGAGCTGGGAATATCTCTTGAATTTTCTCTACCCAATTAGGAAATCCAGATGGATATAACTTAGGATAAATAATCAGCAAAATAATGCCAATAATGGCAGTAACGAAGTAGTAAATAATTTGCCCATTCTGCATCCAAGTTAAAGAATCTAGCAATCCAAATTTCTTGGGTTTTTGTATTTCTGCTTCGGGAGAATTTGCTGTTACTTTACCTTGAATCTTACTATCATCACCAAATACATTACCCATGACATTTCCGTCTTGATTTTTGATTTTCCGACTTTGGTCGTTGACAATTTTTTGATTCATAGTTTTATTCTCGATAAAATTATTATTAGTGTTTATTATAGAATCCCTTATATAGATATCATTTGGATAATAGTTAGGTTGTAAAAATCTCATGTACTTATCACTGTCTATCACATCATCAATTAAACTCCTTATATCAACTTCATCATAAGGATAATTATCGCAGTTTGTTTTTAGTCTGCCATTGCTAATCCATTCGTTTAATTTCTCAAATTTGTAGAAATGCGGATTCTGATTATTATTACAAGTCAGACAATTACAAGGAATTAATTTATTATATTTAAGTCGATTATTGTAGGAACTATGAATTTTATCTAATTCGTGAGTCACAATTGTCATAAAATCTCGTTTTTGTTGCCCAGAAATCCTAATTTTTATTTCTCTCTTACCGTAATATTCAATTACCTCTGCTTTTGCTCCATCTTTTTTGAGAATAACTCCGCTTTTCCAGACATATTTCTGTTCTTTAATGTACTCGTTCATTGCCACAATAAACTGAGTAATAATTCCCTTCGGCATAAATTCGTAAGTGTAACGTAAAATCAAATTATTATTTTCATCCCAGTCGTATACTGGTTGAGCTTCCGTTAGAAGTTGAGGCGCGATATAGGTCTGAGAAGTATCAGGAATTTTATAACAGAGTTGAAATTTAATCATTAATTGCAGTAGCTCGTCGTGCATATTGACATATTTTTCTTCATCCCAAATGTCGGTCAAATCATCCTTGGTAAATTTGCCAAAGTTATCGTAGACTTTTGGATTATCTAAGGCTTTATAAACTGCTGTTGTTCCCCATTCTGGTTTGATAATAACTGTTTTATTTAACAAGGGGTCATCTTGAAAATGTAGACAAACTCCTAAATCGTGTAAATACCCAATTAACTGTAATTTATCCTCATGCTTCTTAAACCTATTTTGTTCGCAAATAGATAAATATTCTGTCAGACTAATATAGTTACGACCATCTGTTTCTAATGCCCCGCGCACTTTTTTCCAAGTCTTAGGTAGACCACTGCCAATGTGGGGTAATTTACTAATGTAATGTTGGATTTCTGCTCTAATTTCTTCTAAACCTCGATTAGTAGCAAGATTGGTAGCTAGGATTTCTTTGATATTAGTAAATTGCCCTTGCAATGCCCGTTGATTAACTTCTCGTTTCCGTTCTTGTTTCTCATTTTTGATAATTAATAAAGGG
>NZ_JAAHGT010000548.1 GCF_010672385.1 Okeania sp. SIO2F4 | reverse complement strand
TAGTCAAGATGCACAACATGGTATTGCCTCTCTGAGTTATGACTCTGAACCAGAAAAAGCGATCGCTAACCTCAAACAAATAATTGAATCAATGCCTCGTACTAACATTGTTAAAGAAGATGAAAATTATTTGTATGCTGAATTTACCAGTAAAATAATGGGATATGTGGATGATGTAGAATTTTATGTAGATGAAGAAGCTAATGCTATTCAAGTGCGTTCCGCTTCCCGTTTAGGAGAAGGCGATCTAGGTGTTAACCGGGAACGAGTCGAAACTATTAGGGAAAAACTGAACGAACTCAAAACCAATACTTAGGAAGCTTTCAAATTTAGTAGTGGTGTGTCTAGTGCCGCTACGGGGAAGTTAAAAGTATTGGTTAGTAAGGCTTTTAGGATTTTGTAACTGGTCAGTTATTTCCGCCATCCTGCACTAAGGGTAAAACCAAACCCCCTAACCCCCTTCCCTGGTAGCGTTGGGGGAGAAACCCCCCTCTCCTAAAAGGAGAGGGGTTGGGGGAGAGGTCTATTAGACATCTCCAATAATAAAAAATCAAATCAATTATTTTCCCCTACTCCCTACTCCCTACTCCCTACTCCCTACTCCCTCTTTTCTGGAGAGGTCTATTATTATTTATATTCTGATGACAAACAAAATTTTAGCACTTGATTTCGGTGGCACAAAGTTAGCAGCAGCAGTCGTCAATGTTGGTGAAAGAAACTGGCAAAATTATCAAAAAACTCTCTCACCACCCAATGCTTCTGCTCAGACAGATATTGAAATTATCCGAACCCTTTCCCACAAACTCCTCAAAGGAGAAAACCCTGCTGCTATAGGGGTAAGTTTTGGAGGTCCCGTTGATGCCAATACAGGAACAGTGCGTCTATCCCACCATGTCAAAGGTTGGGAAAATATTCCTCTACAGAAAATCTTAGAAACAGAATTTAACGCTCCCACTGTAGTTGATAATGATGCCAATGTAGCAGCAATGGGAGAATATCGTTTTGGCGCTGGTCATGGTTATGATAGTTTACTTTATATTACCATAAGTACAGGCGTGGGTGGGGGTTGGATTATTAATGGCAAATCTTGGCGCGGTGCGCAAAGTATGGCAGGGGAAATAGGTCATGTCACAGTCGATCCAATTGGTCCGCTTTGTCTTTGTGGGAAACGCGGTTGTGTGGAAAGGTTGGCATCAGGTCCTTATATTGCGCAACAGGTAAAGGAATGGTTGCAAGATCGACCGACAGAAGGGCAAATTTTGCGGGGTTTGGTAAATAACGATCTAGAAACGATAACTGCTCAGAAGGTTAGTGAGGCAGCTATTCAAGGTGATGAAATTGCTGTTAAGGCAATTTCGTTGGCTGGTTGGGGGCCAGGAGTAGGTATTGGTAATGTGGCTAATTTAGTTAATCCCGAACGGTTTGTTTTAGGTGGTGGAGTGACGAAGGCGGGTAAATTATTATGGGAAACTGTGCAACGGGTGGCTAGGGAAACTGCTTTACCAGAGGTGAGTTTTGAAATTGTACCTGCTGCATTAGGTGATGAAGCTCCTTTATGGGGGGCAGTAGCATTAGCCGAGGATTTATTGTTGACAAAGGTATTATAATAGAAGTTTAATTAATTCTGATATAGGGGTTAAGAGATTCTTGCTCCTCTCAAATTTAGTCACAGTTAGAATTTAAATTCTAACTTCTGCTATAAGTGGGTGTTTTCCCATTAAGTTAATATTTGATTATAGTGAAAAAATAAGGTCTCAAGACTCCTAAAGAAGGATAAGATACTGATAACTAATAACTAATAACTGAAATGACTATTTATCAAGTTCGTTTGCTCAACCCAGAAATAGGTTTAGATCAGACTATTGAAGTACCAGAAGATGAATATATATTAGATATTGCTGAAGATTATGGAATTCTTTTACCTTATGGATGTAGGCAAGGAAATTGTTCTGGTTGTTTGGGAAAATTGATAAGTGGTGAAGTTGACCAAAGTGAGCAAAAGTTTTTGCGTTCGGAGGAAAAAGAAGCTGGTTATATTCTTACTTGTGTAGCTGTTCCTTTGTCTGATTGTACTGTCTATACTCACCAAGAACAGGTTTTATATAAATCCTCTCTTTATAAGTATGATGATAAATAGATTTATTTACGAAAATTCGGTTTCCTATCAAGGTTATTTAATTATTCCTTATGTATTAGCGATCGCTAACGATATTCCAATTTATTCATATAAGTTATTATCAGATTTAGGACATAAGGGGAATTTTCACCAGGGGGAAAATCTTACAGGTTTTTATACTAATAGCATTGAGCAAATCATTAAAGTTGCTCAATCGCATTTATATGAAAATTCGGATGTGAAATCTCATCGTGACTATTTTAAGTTGAGATACGTTTATGATGATAATTTAATTATTATTCATCAAGAGGCTGATAAGTTTTTTTACGACCATTATAAACCTGAGAGTTTGACTAATATTGCTGCTCCGAAAATTTTTCAGTCTGAATATGAATGTATTAATTGGGTAAAAGCTGGACTCGATAGAGCTAAAACAAAAGGTTAATTGGCGTTACATAATCTAGATATGAATTATAAATATTCACCCCCTTTAAGTAAGTAGGTTAGCATAAATAAAGCAATAACTGTAGGGCGGGTTTTTAGGACTAATATCATATCCAGATAATCAACAATAAAACTAGGTTTCGCTTTGCGTTTCATGTCATGTTTCATGTCGGCGACAGCCGAAAAGCGAAACAAAAAGTTTTTGTTTGTAATAGGGATTTAGCCCTAATAGACATCTGGTGATAATCAAAAATAAAATCAATTACAATTATAGGGAAGAAATAATCAATTCTTTCTCCCTAATCCCTACTCCCTCTTTTCCGGAGACGTCTAACATAGATAGGGCTGAGAGCTATACTACGAACTTTAATTATAACTATTCAAGCGGAAATGTTATAAATTTTAAATATCAAGGCTTTCGGTTAAGCCCGCTCCTATAATACTCCCTAACCACACAAATCATATTCACGCTTGAGCTTTTATCCATGGTATAAAAACATATAATTTATATTACCAAATTTAGGGAATATTTGTTAAATATTTAGTTTTTTCTTAAATTTATTTAAACAATCAAAAAGTTGTTTATTAAATAAGATAAACAAGATTGTTATAATATGTAAATTAAGTTCTCCTAGAAAACAGGAATATGCAACAATTATAAAGAAAGTAAAATTATAACTTAAGTATCAAGAAACAGACAGTAAAAAAAAGGTAAATATAGGCTATTATTTAGAAGCAAATACCAATAAAAGTAAGCTTAGGGAGATTCATACATGGAAACTGCCATAAAAGATACTAAAAGTAAAGATTCTCAACAAGTAAAAAAGGGTCATCCCAGTGGCGATCAACGCTTCAAACAGTTAGATATTACAATGAAGCGGAATCAATATCGCCAAGATTCTTTGATTGAGGTATTGCATAAAGCCCAGGAAACATTTGGCTATTTAGAAACAAATGTTTTGACCTATGTAGCACGAAGTTTAAAGTTACCATTAAGTAGAGTTTATGGAGTTGCAACTTTTTACCATCTTTTTTCAGTTAAATCTAATGTCGATACCGCTCATACTTGTGTTGTATGTATGGGTACTGCTTGTTATGTAAAAGGTGGTGGAGAAGTAGTTAAAGCATTAGAAAAAGAACTAGAAATCACAGTAGGAGGAACAACCCCTGATAATCAAATTTCTCTGATGGCTGCCCGTTGTATGGGAGCTTGTGGAATTGCACCTGCAGTAGTATTTGATGGTAGGGTTGCAGGTAAACAAACTCCAGAAACAGTTATGGAAAAAATTAAAGATTGGCAGGAATAAATTAAGTCAAAAGTAAAACTTTTAAATCTCAAAGTTTTTGTTTGTAGTTGGGCTTTAGCCCGAATATTAAGTAAATTTTTGTTTATATAAATGCTGAAAGCCAGAAAAAAATATAGTTGTGACACTAGAATATTTAGTCAGTGGGAAGAAATAAATTTTGTGATATGAAGACTAAGAAAAACTATTTTCCCTAACTACTAAACTTTCTCTTTTTACTGACTTAAAAGTAAAGTTCAGCCAAAAAAAGCAAACAAAGCTAACTGCCGATCGCTGACTGTTAATAGCTACAAAAAAGAGAGGAAAAGAAAATATGGACTATCAAGAATTGCTCGACATTGCCGAAGCAGAAAAAAACAGGCAAAAAAGTATTCGGGTTCACTGTTGCACGTCTACAGGTTGTCAAGCTTCTAACTCTGTAGAAATTATGAAAAATATGAAGAATGCAGTCAAAACACTTGGTCTAGAATATCGCGTCCAAGTAGTAGGAGTAGGTTGCATGGGAGCTTGCGGACGCGGACCCCTAGTACAAATAGACCCTAATGACATCCTCTACGAAGAAGTAAAACTAGAAAATGCAGCTAGCATTATTGATGCACTCAATGGCGGTACAACTGAAGCTATCAAAGGCGATTCCCAGCACCCTTTCTTTTCGCACCAACTCCGCATCGTCAGGGAACACACAGGAAAAATTGACCCCGAACGCATCGAAGAATACATAGCAGTCGGTGGATATCAATCTTTATATCACGCTATACATGAAATGTCTCCTAGTGAAGTCATGAACGAAATTACTCGTAGTGGGTTGCGGGGTAGAGGAGGTGGCGGTTATTCCACTGGTTTAAAATGGGCAACAGTTGCCAAAATGCCAGAAGGTCAGAAATATATGATCTGCAATGGTGATGAAGGAGACCCCGGTGCATTTATGGATCGGAATGTATTAGAAAGCGACCCCCATTTAGTATTAGAAGGAATGGCGATCGCTGCTTATGCTGTTGGAGCAAATCATGGTTTCATCTACGTTCGCGCTGAATATCCCCTCGCCATCCAACGTTTACAAAAAGCTATTAAACAGGCAAAAAAATACGGACTCTTAGGCAGTCAAATATTCGACTGTCCGTTTGACTTCAAAATCGATATCCGCATCGGTGCTGGTGCCTTTATCTGTGGAGAAGAAACTGCCCTCATTCAATCAGTAGAAGGCAAACGTGGCAACCCAGTCCCCCGTCCGCCATATCCTGCTCAGTCCGGTCTTTGGGGTTGCCCGACTCTGATTAATAACGTGGAAACCTTTGCCAACATTGCTCCTATTATTAAAAAAGGTGCAGACTGGTATGCTAATATTGGTACCAAAGACAGCAAAGGTACAAAAATCTTCGCTCTCACAGGTAAAGTCCGCAATAATGGTTTAATTGAAGTACCTATGGGAATTACCTTACGAGAAATAGTAGAAGAAATGGGTGGAGGTGTTCCTGATGGAGAGGTTAAAGCGGTGCAAACAGGGGGACCTTCTGGTGGCTGTATTCCTGCTTCCATGCTTGACACTCCTGTAGATTACAAATCTCTCAGCAGTGTGGGTTCCATGATGGGTTCCGGTGGTATGGTTGTCATGGATGAGGAAACGAGTATGGTAGAGGTAGCGCAGTTTTATATGGACTTTTGTCGTGGCGAAACTTGCGGAAAATGTATTCCTTGTCGCACTGGTACTGTGCAATTGTACGCTTTGCTGAGTAAGATTCTGAACAAACAGGCGACTTCTCTTGATTTGGAACGGTTGGAAGAGTTGTCATATTTGGTTAAAGATACTAGCTTGTGTGGTTTGGGAATGACTGCTCCTAATCCGGTTTTGAGTACGTTGCACTATTTTAAGCAAGAATATCTCGATTTATTGCAGGAATCAGAATTTAATAACGGTAAAGTTGTCACTGCTGCTCATTAAATGTAGGGGCGAATGGCCTAAATTTCATTAATTGATAATTGATAATGGCGAACTTGATAATTACAAGAAGGTTAAAACCTTTCGGGAATTGAAGATTGGGAAATATCATTTCTTCTCTTGCTCGATTGGATATGGCTAGGTTTCCTCAGCATCCCATCCTAAGGAATGCCCCGCTTTCCGACCGCTCTCTTGGTTGATTGGAGGCAAGCGAGGGGACCTCGCCATCCCTCAACCGCTTTTTTCCCCTATCCAAGGGGAGGCGCATACCCACAATTATTTAATTAACAATTAATAATTCGGTAAGGGCGAATGGCCATTCGCCCCTACTAAGGTAAATATTCTGATTTTTTAAATTAGGCATCGTTATAGACCAGGAGGAGAACAAAATATGTCAGTAAAAACGTTAACTATTGATGGTAATCAAATTGCAGTTGAGGAGGGAACTACTATTCTGGAAGCTGCGAAGGAAGCGGGGGTTCATATTCCTACTCTTTGTCATTTGGAGGGTGTCACCAATATTGGAGCTTGTCGTTTGTGTCTGGTAGAAATTTCTGGGATGAGAAAGTTATTACCTGCTTGCGTGACCGAGGTTGCGGAGGGAATGGAAATAGAGACTCAGACTCCGAAGTTGCAAGAATATCGGCGAATGTTGGTGGAGTTAATATTTTC
>NZ_JAAHGT010000547.1 GCF_010672385.1 Okeania sp. SIO2F4 | reverse complement strand
GCTTTAGCAGCTATATCCCTCACTTTCGGGAGATTGATGTTTTATTCATCTATTGGACAATAGTTATTTTTAGTTCATGTACAGTCAGACGAAGCTAGAGATCGCTCACTTTCGGGAGATTGATGTTTTATTCATCTATTGGACAATAGTTACACGGCAAACCCATCTAAATTCTGGAAGCTTTTACCGTTAAGATTTATAGAAGTAATAAGCATAAATACTCAAATACCTGACATCCTTGCCTTGCCAGAACTTCAATGCAGGAGATGCGTTTGCCCTGACAATAGTTACAGCAGTTTCGGCGCATTATTCATATGTGGAGCCTAGCCACAGCTATATACTTTCATGCAACAAAGCCGTTTTAACCTAAAAATATGGTGTGGTATTTGCACAAAATTTTGATTAGTTTTTGTACCTAAATCAATATTTTTTTTCATCCCTCGATTAACACCGAGGACAATAGTAGATATTTTGTTTTCAGCACACCAGTTGATTAAGTATCTAGCTGCTAAATTTCAAGTAATCTCTAACTTTATTGTTCCGATTTACCGTAATGCGCGCCTTGTTTTTTTGGTTAAACCTTTGATGCCTTGTCTATCCTTTATAGACTAGACCTCTCCGGAAAAGAGGGAGTAGGTCGGAGGTAGGGATGTTGCATGCAGGTAGGGACGTTGCATGGAACGGGAGTACAGAGTAAGGGGAAAGAATTGATAATTGATGGGAGATAATTGATTTGATTTTTGATTATCACGCCTATGTCTACTGCAATAAGCGAATTTTCGCGTGTTATACAACTGGTTGATTGATTTAAGCTTTCTAGCGTCCAAAATAAACGATGACCCAGTATTTAATACACAAGTTGCACTTATTGTCTAACCCCTGGTCTATTGAAGCGTGCATTATCAGTTTTTACTGCTGCTAATGGTGCTTCTTCTGTAATAAATTCAGCTTCAAAAAACCTCACGTCATATCTAGGAATTATCCTAACTTCCTTAATAATTTTACCGAATAATTAATAATTAAGAGTTGATAGTCAATTAATTATTCATTCAACAATTCACGCCTTGAAGCCGACCCTGGGATAGGGGAGGCTGCAAAAATTTTCCTTCTTGGTCAATCCTAAATAGTTTTAAGAAGGGGTAATTATTAATTATTAATTGTTCATTGTTAATTGCTGAACTATCAATCTTTCAGGAAAGGGTATTTTAACTGCACCATATTCAGATTTTAATTTTCTAGACATGGGGATATTAAAATACCCATTTTTTACCTTAATTCGAGGTATTATCAAAGGAAAATACCCTTGTTTATTGAGGTATCTAGGTATTGGTATTTGTTCAAAACGATAATTACCTTCGCATTTCTTTTGGATTAAGCCAAAAAACAACTTAAAAGACCTATCTACAACTTTTAAAGTTTGCTGTGCAATATCAGTTTGAAGTAGCTGGTAATTTTCGTTATCTTTGCAGTAATGGTAATTTGACTCGTATCTTAGAATATCCGCCCTCAGCAAAATAAAATTGTCTCACAGCAATATTGCCCCACGTTGTACATATTTTTGGACAATCTGCACAACTGTCGCAAGGTTTTAAATTCCTGGCCAGACAAGTTTCTAATTTTGTTCTTTTGAGTTAGATACATAGGAATTTTCGCTGTATCATGCACATGATAGCGAAAACCTCTAGATATGTCAACTTGACTACGGGTTAAAACCCTTTGAGTCGTTTCCATCTAGCCGTTAATAGGGTAGCTCCGACCTAGGAGGCAACTGGCTAGTTTCCCACTTACCAAAAATTTATGATGACTATTTATAATTAATTGGGATTATTTTTGACTTTTGACTTTTAAATTTAAACTTTTGACTTATTATCTGGACTAGCAGTAGAATAACTCTGATGGTCTCTATAATGTTCACAGACAAGAGTCCTAGTCCTGTTAGAAAATGTAGGTTAATTGTGTTTGTTCTTAGTGGTTACGAGTATTTTCTAGGTTTCCTAATAATTAGCAGCCTAGTACCAATCCTTGCCTTAACTGCATCTAAGCTACTGCGGCCAAAAACTCGTGGCCCAGAGCGAGTCAGCACCTATGAATCAGGTGTAGAACCAATTGGTGGAGCTTGGATACAGTTCAATATCCGTTACTATATGTTCGCCCTTGTCTTTGTCATCTTTGATGTAGAGACAGTATTTCTATATCCCTGGGCAGTAGCCTTTCATCAGTTGGGACTCCTAGCCTTTATAGAAGCCCTGATTTTCATCACAATCCTAGTGGTTGCTTTAGTATACGCATGGCGCAAAGGAGCTTTAGAATGGTCTTAAGTCCTAATCAAAACCCAAAAATTATTAATCCGATTGAGCAACCCCCCGAAGTTACTCAAGAACTTTCAGAGAATGTTGTCTTAACTACAGTTGACGATCTTTACAACTGGGCAAAACTTTCGAGTTTATGGCCTCTTTTGTATGGTACAGCTTGTTGCTTCATTGAATTTGCAGCTCTAATCGGCTCCAGATTTGACTTCGATCGCTTTGGCTTAGTACCGCGGTCCAGCCCTAGACAAGCAGACTTACTAATTACTGCTGGTACCATCACCATGAAATATGGTCCTACCTTGGTACGCCTTTATGAGCAAATGCCAGAACCTAAATATGTCATTGCTATGGGTGCTTGTACAATTACAGGCGGTATGTTCAGCATGGACTCACCTACAGCAGTTCGTGGGGTAGACAAATTAATCCCAGTAGATGTGTACATTCCTGGCTGTCCACCACGTCCAGAAGCAATTATTGATGCCGTCATCAAGCTGAGGAAAAAAGTTGCGAATGAATCCTTGCAAGAACGGGGTAAACTCTTGCAAGCTCATCGTTACTACAGTGTTAAGCACAATATGAAAGTAGTTGAACCAATTCTGAATGGTCAATATCTACAGACATCTGACCGTCAAACTGCACCAAAAGAGCTGACAGAAGCAATAGGTATGTCAGTACCACCTGCACTGCAAGCTGCACAAACAGAGGAGGTAAGTCGTGGCTGAATCAGAAGAAGCTCCAGTAGTTGAAGCAGGTAAAGTTTCAAAATGGCTTACAGAGAATGGCTTTGAGCATCAATTCTTAGAACCCGATCATCTAGGAGTAGAAATTATCAAAGTTGACAGGGATTTCTTAATTCCCCTAGCCACAGCTTTGTATGCTTATGGCTTTAATTATCTACAGTGTCAATGTGCTTATGATGCAGGACCTGGAGAAGATTTAGTAAGTATGTATCACTTGGTCAAAGTCAGTGATGATGTAGACCAACCAGAAGAAGTACGGGTAAAAGTATTTGTCCCCAGAGACGATCCTAGAGTTCCTTCCGTTTATTGGATTTGGAAGTCAGCAGATTTCCAAGAGCGGGAATCTTATGATATGTATGGCATTGTCTACGAAGGACATCCTAATCTCAAACGAATTTTAATGCCTGAAGACTGGGTAGGTTGGCCGTTGCGTAAGGATTATATTTCTCCTGAATTCTACGAATTACAAGATGCCTACTAAATTTTAGGTCAAAAATTTCAACCTCAGTAAGTTAAGTAGGTCTAATTAAACGTAAAAAAAAATTGTAGGGGCGGGTTTAACCGAAAGACTTGACTTAAGTACAATCTAGCTCTCAAAACCCGCCCTATAATATTTCGTTTATTTTATGCTTACCTACTTACAGCGGTTTTCATTTGGGTAGACCACAGTAGGGACGTTCCATGGAACGTCCCTACTGGGTTTTGGTTATGACTCTGTGGTTCATCAATGTGAAAAGCGCTGTAGTAAAAATAGGTTGTAGGTAATCAGTGAAAAAACATTAGACAGAGAAAATATTTTTGACTTGAGATTTCCAATGTCAAAATCTAGCTATTTTCTAAAGTTTCAGAAGATAAAATAAATTTTCTCTGGAATTGGAACTTGTCAGGAACAAGCAACGTCCCGACACCAGATAGCACCCCCCTAATTTATAGGCTATCCCTTACCCATAAGTCTTAGAAGCATTGCAGGGTCGTCCGTGTGGGGAGATGGTTTAAGTAGCTAGTCAGAGTTGGCAAATGCTGAAATTGCCTTATTCGCTTTTAGCCACCTCTGTTCTAGATATGAGAAATAGCAGGGAAAGTCTTCTCTTCCCCCTCTCCCCCGTCTCCCCTATCCTGTAAAGAATTCAAGAGATATGGGTAAAGCATAGAATTTATAGGTGGGGTAAATACAGAAAGGGAAAACTTATCTAAAGTTTATCTAACTTACTCATAGCTATAGCTATCAAACTAAAATGAGTAAGTTTGTTCAGTTGTCCATCCATTTAGTCCCTATCAGCTACAACTAAGGTATGAAGCTAGTTGAACGTCATGTCCAATACGAAAAATCATCCTTTTTGGTCTGAAATTGACTACAAGGCTTTTTTGTCTAAAAATCTGTTTAACTTAGCCAACTATTATTATCGTCTTAATTTCTTTACTAACCAAAAGAAATTAAATTTTACTGAACTTTATCATCAGGTATCTAAAAGTTCCGATTATCAAGCTTTACCTACCAAGGTAAGTAAGCAAATTATTAGGAGATTAGATCGATGCTGGACAAGTTATTTCGCGGCTTTAAAAGAGTGGAATAAACAGCCAAATAAATTTTTAGGAAAACCGAAAATTCCCAAATATAAACATAAGACATGCATGCCGAAATATTCTGCCCTATCCAGATGAATCAATTTACGCGCAAAGCCTTAAAAACAGGAATTTGTCATCTGTCTATGAGTGAAATAAAAATTCCCACCTCACAGACAGAAATAATAGAGGCCAGAATCGTCCCCAAAAGTAGCTGTTACATAATAGAAATAGTTTATGAAAAAGAGGAGGAAATCACAAAAAATCAACAAGTAGCAGGAGTAGATTTAGGAGTAAATAACTTAATGGCTGTAACGACAAATCAAACAGGAGCTTCACCTCTTTTGATTAAAGGCAGACCATTAAAAGCAATTAATACATTTTATAATAAACAGCGCTCTTGTTTACAATCTCAATTAAAAACCAACGACAATCAAAATAATTCTCCGAAGTTAAAAAAATTAACTCATCAACGAAATTGTCGAGTAGAAAATTATCTCCATACAGCCAGTAAAAGAGTAATAGATTGGTGTGTCAACCATGAAATAGGAATCTTAATTATAGGGCAGAATCAGAATTGGAAACAAGAGATAAAATTAGAGAAAAATAACAATCAACAATTTGTGAAGATCCCTCATTATAGATTAATAGAGATGTTAACATATAAAGCCAAATTAATCGGAATAAAAGTAATAATTACAGAAGAATCTTATACATCTCAATCAAGCTGTTTAGATGGAGATAATTTACCGAAATATGGAGAAAAAAAACCGAAATTTAGTGTAAAAAGAGTAACAATAGGCTTGTATAAAACTAGGGAAAATAAATTATTAAATGCCGATGTAAATGGGTCATTAAATATAATTAAAAAAGTAATTCCTGATGTCTTAGACCAAGGAATAAAGGGTTTGGCGTTTAACCCTATAGTGGTCGATCCACTTGCGTTCAACTAAGCTTTCAGGTTTTTGAGTAAGTTTGAGTGAGTTTAGTTGAGCGGTGCTTAATATTACTAGATTTAATACTTAAATTTTGCTTATGGCCTTAAAAGTAAATTATTCTAGTATATTTTCCAATCTAATTGTCACATTCTTATCAACCTGATATAATCCTCAGCGTCTGCGCTTTAGCTTTACTCGTCATGGGTAATAAGTATCATATTGATTTAATGTATATCTGTATTCTTGATTTAGTGGTTTTTAACCATAAGTTAAATACAAATCACTATTAACTATAGATTTTTTGGTGGAGGAGTTAGAACGTGAATGATGATATAAGAGAAGGCTCGCAACTTGGCGGGGCTGGCAATATAGTAGGTGTCACATTTAATGATTTAGATGGTGATGGGGTCTTTGATTCAGAAGACCAATTAATATCTGGTGTTACAGTCTATTTGGATCAGAATAACAATGGTATTCAAGACCCCAATGAATTATTCTCAGTCAGTCGTCCAGATGGTGTCTACGACTTATTGGGATTAGTAGATGGTGAATATTTCGTAAGACAGATTCCTCCAATTGGTACTGTTTCAACTAGACAAGAGCCAGTTGTGGTGAATATAGTCGGTGGGACTATGGTCAGAGAGGAGAGGATAGCCTTTGGTAGTACGATAGGAGGTCCTATTCCTCCACCTGTTGGCCTGGGCAGCATTTCCGGTGTAAAATACAATGACTTTAACCGTAACGGCTTTCGCGACCCCGCAGAACCAGGCTTACCAGGATTTACTATATACTTAGACCAAAATAATAATGGTCAGTTAGACCCTGATGAACTAATATCAGTTAGTGCGGACGATGGTAGCTTTAGTTTTACTGGCCTACCCTTAAATGCAAGTTACACTATTCGGGAAATCCAGCAACCAGGA
>NZ_JAAHGT010000546.1 GCF_010672385.1 Okeania sp. SIO2F4 | reverse complement strand
AAATAGAATTGATAACCCGCACTCCTGCTTATGACCTACTTTCCCAATGTCGTCTTTGTCTGACTACTGTTGGTGCTAACACTGCTGAACTAGGTTCCTTGGCAGTACCGATGATTGTATTATTACCCACTAAACAATTAGATATTATGAGAGCGTGGGATGGTTTACCAGGGTTACTCACAAATTTACCAGGGGTTGGCGCTGTTTTTGCTGCCGGAATTAATTGGTTAGTATTGCGCAAGGGGCAACTGTTTGCTTGGCCAAATATTTGGGCAAAAGAGGAAATAGTCCCAGAGTTGGTGGGTAAACTCAAACCAGAAGTTGTTGCAGAGTTGGTGTTGGAGTTTTTGACTCATCCGGAGCAGTTGGAAGAAATGCGCCATCAACTCCGAAATGTCAGAGGTAAACCAGGAGCCTCACAAAAATTGGCAAAAATTGTATTATCATTAAATAGGGAGTAGGGAGTAGGGAGTAGGGAGTAGGGAGTAGGGAGTAGGGAGTAGGGGGAAATGATTAATGATTTATTTATGATAATTGATTGGATTTTTTATCCTAAGGGGATGTCTATTAATGTAAGCTAAAAAAAATCAAAGTAATAGCAATTTCATTAACTTAGGCTATAGTATTCTTATACTGAAACGTGAAATAATTTCCTGAAATTACTGTAGCGTTAAAGTTTTGAGCCTATAAAATCTAACTTTTGAATTTTGACTTTTGACTTTTTACTTGACAAAGTATGGCATTAACAATAAACGAATTATTTGACGAACAATTCTATCTCGAAGCAAACCCAGGAGTAGCTGAAGCAGTTGCCAATGGTACTATCAGCGATGTTTTTTTCCACTTTATTAGGTTCGGTCAATTTGAAGATCGTGACCCCAGTGCCATTTTCAATACCGACTTTTATCTCGCTGCTAACCCCGGTGTTGCAACTGTTGTAGAACAAAATATTCTCACCCCGACAGAACACTTTATCAACTTTGGTCAGTTTGAACCACGAGACCCCAGTGCTTTACTCAACACCAGTTTTTATCTCGACCGTTATCCAGGTGTCGCCGAAGCAGTAGCAACTACCCCACTTACTACCACAGAACACTTTCTCAATTTTGGTCAATTTGAAGGTCGGTTGCCACGTCTGTTATTTAGCGACATTTATGTATTTGGCGATAGTTTGTCTGATACAGGCAATGCTTTTGCTGCTACTGGTGGTCTGTTGCCACCAAGTCCTCCCTATTTTCAGGGGCGTACCAGCAACGGTCCTCTATGGGTAGAAACTCTCGCGCCTCAGTTAGCAGTAACATCTGACCCAAACCTTAATTTTGCTGTTAATGGAGCAACCACAGGAATTATCAATACTACCAACAATTTATTACCAGAAGGGACGCCCCCGCTATTGATAGGTTTACAAACACAAATTGATGAATTTATTGCAGAAACTCCTGCCACCGATCCAGATGCTTTATATGTAGTTTGGGCAGGATCTAATGATTATTTAGGGGACGTTCCTCCAGATGTGCAGTCAAGTGTAGGTAATTTATCAGTGGCAGTAAATAAACTTGCTAGTATTGGAGCCAGAAATTTTGTTTTAGCAAATATACCAGACTTGGGAGTAACTCCACTTGCACAGACTCTTCCTCCTGAACAACAACAGGCATTGACTTTATTAAGTGAAGGTCATAATAGTGCCTTAGCAGCAGCTTCCCCAATATTAGAACAAGACCCAAATATTAATATTATTAATCTTGATATTTCGACTATAGTTGATAATATAATCGCTAATCCTAGTGATTTTGGCTTTACAAATGTCACAGATAGTTTCTTGGGTTCTGGTCCCAATAATCCTGATGATTTTCTATTCTTTGATCTGATACATCCTACAACTAATGCTCATAGTTTTGTAGCAGATACGGCAATCAAATCAATTACAGAAATTAATGAATTGCTGAGTATTGTGGAAACTTCTGCTAGTTTTTAACTTCCCTGGCGGGAAGTCCCGCGCTCTCCGGTGGGGGAGCGACGCAATTGGAAAGCCTGGGCAAAGATTCGGATACCTTCATAAGCTGTTCATATGCCCAAGACACAAGCTAGGTACATTTTGTTATTATCAATGTCAAAACAGGGGTCCGACATCACCTCTGTCATGCGCAGCGGTCAGGGTTTCCCAGACTGAAGAACCCTGCGTTTTCCCGTAAGGGAAACGTCTGGAGTATGTCAACTGAAAAATATTAGAGGGAATGGTGTTGCACAATCAAGAATGATGAAATCCGAACATTTGATATTTTTGGATAACTCTTTTCTCAGTATATGTAGAGTTGAAAATCTATTATCATTCTTTAATGTGCAACCCCAGATTTTTTTCATTAAAAATTTCCTCTCTGCTCACCTATCACCTATTTTCCAACTGATAAATACTTTAACGTTGCTGTCAATCCAATCTTTTTTTACCACAGGGAACCTGCTGCTATAGTTATATCTTCCATTGTAATACCTAATGCCTCATCACGACACAGGAAAGCAACCAGTGACCCAACTTCTTGTGGTTGTATAATTCTCTTCTGAGGATAACTCTGCTTGATTTCCTCTAAGTATTCAGCAGCAGTTCGACCTTCAACTTGAGCAAGTCGTCCGATCATCCCTTGTAACTGAGATATCTTAAGTTGAGCCTTTTTATGGGCAACAGTTACTAGCCCTAATTTTAAGAGTTAAAAAATCATGGGTCGTCCCATATCACTTGTTCCAATATAAGCAACTGTAGCTTTGTTTTTCATCTCAAATCTTTTCTTTACAAAATAAAAAATATTTCCTAACTTTCAAACTATTTGTTAAGTAAATCAATATCTATCTCATCATTAAAAAACTATTCATACACAGCCATCGCTTCACCTAAGAAGCTGTTTTTCAACAATTAATAATTAATAATTAATAATTAATAATTAATAATTACCTCTTCTTATAACGGATAGGATTGACATTTAAGGATTTTTTTTTCTTCTCTTGGTTGATTGGAGGCCAGGGAGGAGACCTCCCCATCCCATCCTAGGTCATGCTCCGCAAACAACCGCTCTCTTGGTCGATTGGAGGCCAGGGAGGAGACCCGCTCTTGACAGAGCCGCTTCGAAGTTCGCCATCCCATCCTTCGGAATGCTCCGCTTTCCGACCGCTTTTTTCTCCATGAATGGAGAGGCTTTATACCTTAAGAGTTCGGTAAAGAATTATGAATATTAAGCTGTCCCTAGACGGAGCCAACCCTAACTGTTTTAACATTAAACGAATCATGGAAATATAAACGAAAGCTTCGCGCTTTGTCAGGATGTTATTCATAATCTTTAGAAAGTCTGTGATTACGGCCTAACCAAGCAGTTGTATACTTAGGATTTTATGCATAAAAAAGTTATAAATCCTAGTCTAGCATTTATTATCTCTATTTTAGAAAAACCAGTTGTTGTTAATAACTCTAGATTTTGTATTACAGAAAAGGGATTTAATACACCTTCTAATTGTTGTTTCTTGCGTTCAATTTCTTCATTACTTAATCCTTTATTTTGTTTAAAAAGTATATATTGATTTTCTGTTATTTTACTTTGTAATGTTTTTTCTGTCAAAATAAATAATCCCTGACTAATTAAAGAATCAAAAATAGCTTTTAAGTATTCTTGTCTTTCTTGGATAAAATGAAGAGTCCAATTACAAATAATAGCATTAAAACTCATATTTTGAACAAATGTTTTTGAGTGAAAGAGTCTGGAAGGAAAATCTTTGTCAACTTTACTCAAATTTTTACTAGCTACTTTTAACATTTCTTGAGAATAATCTATCCCAAACAAATTTTTGAAACCTTGTTTGGATAAATACAATAATGTATTACCACTAGCACATCCCACATCAATGATATACCCATCTTTAGGTATATTGTCTTTAAGTATATTAATTGTTAGCTCTATTACTTTCCAGTAGTCAGGTATATGCTTTTCTGCTTCATCAGTAAACCTATTAGCTATTTCAGCACCAAAAACCCAGTCTGCTACATCGTTATAATTTTTTCCTGGATATTCTTTGTTTTCATACATATAAAAAAAATATTAAATCTATAAATTTCAGCTTATTATACCATTTATGAATAAGAATATTATTTTTTCTTGCCATTCTATTCTCTGACTATCTTTCCTAGAACTGGATTAATTTTTTGCCATAACCATTCTGGCATAGTATGATTATCTTCATAAACTTGACCGAATGGGTTCTGAATTTCCTGAAAATAATTTTCTACATATTTACTACTATTATCGGTGAATTGGCTATATTTGGTAAAGTCAAATTTTTTAGGAAGTACACAAGAAAAGGTGAGACTAAATAATACAGCCAGAATAATATACCAACATTTTACCTGTGAAGGAGAATCTAAATTTGAGTATTCTAAATATATCGAGTCGTACTTAATAGAACAATCAATTTATTCTCCATCTAAGAGATAGCGAAACCATATTTCATTACCTTTGACTAAAACATTTTCTAGGTAAGCTTCCTCAATTGGAAAGTCATCAAATTCTTGGCAGTTGAAATTACTTTTTGTTTCTAACATTTGGATTTTTTGCTGATTTTTATTGACTTAGTATGTGAGTAGTAATTATGGTGTAATCACAATTTGGTAGTAGTGTACAAGTAGTGATTTTTGCACTTAAGCTCCTGAGGGTGAAAGGGGTTTATTTATGAATATCACTACATCTACAGGACTATCGACAATTTTACCAAATATTGATATTTTTCCTGATTTTTTCTCCTAATCCACGGATCAACAATTACCCATTTAGAAGAACAGCATTCATTAATTGTGTCATAGTTGTTCTATTATTTGTAGTTGACTAAAAACTTGCCATCAATAATCTGATATCCTTGCTTAAATCCAGCATCAATCAGCACTTGAGTTGTCTGTCGTCCATCAACAACATAAAAACGGCAAAATTGTTCGCTCTTGATTTCTCCATTAGCTTGAGAAAACACATACCACTTATCAATATAATTTCCCTCTTTCTTGATTTTCTGCTCATAAAAAATCTCATCTTTGATTTCCTTTTTATAATTGGTATGAATTCCCTGAATTCCTAATGCTAATAATCTATCCTCGTCTAACTGACTGTGTAACTTTGCCAGCAATTGCTTATTTTTCTCTAGATCGGTTATGTGACTACAAATTCTATATTCTCCATCTTCTTCCAATATGCAAATAACACCTCCAGTTGAAACTATAGCTTCAAACTTTTCCTCAGTTTTAAATTCTGTAATATCTTGACAAATCAACTTAACATCTGAATTAGCCAATCTTTACCTTAGCAATTTCTAACATTCGAGGAGAAAAGTCAACACCAATAATCTTATAATTTGCCAAGGAAAGCATTTTTTCAGTCAGTAATCCAGTTCCTACACCAATATCTAAAACTTTTCTTCTAGCATCAAGTAAGTTGTACAAAGTATTGCTAAGGGAATTAAAGTCAAAGTATCCACTTGTCAAGAGATTGTCATAATAATTAGCTATCTCAACATACTCATTAATCACTTATTTATTCTCATCAATTATGTTAAAAATAACCCAATTTAGGCACAGCTATCAAAGCCTTAATAAATTGGGTTATACTTAAATTTGTGAAAAGTATTAAACTTTTATCTATCTCTAATTAGACTAATTCTTTAGCCCTACCTGACCCTTCACCAGTTTCCCAGATCGATAAAAAATTGTTCAACATTACCTCTTTAGAACTAATCGTTTTAGTAGTACTTAAAGGTTGAATTATTGTTTCAATATTTGGAAAAACAAAAATGGGTATAGAAACTCGGTCACTTGGACGATTATGAATTACTTCGTGAGGAGTGCTGACAAATAAACCGTCTGTCCAATACTGCAACATATCTCCTAAATTAATGACAAAGGTATCTTCTACACAAGGAACATCAATCCATTTATCTTTTGTATAAACCCTTAAAGAAGGTGTTGGAAAGTATTCTTGGATTAAGACTGTAAAAATTCCAGTGTCGGTATGTTTTCCCGCTTTGCCAAAACCAGGCGGATAATAAACCGTCCGGTGGATTAATGTTGGATCTATAAAATATTTATCAAACCAATTTTCTTCTAATCCTAAAGCTAACGCTAATCCTTTTAATAATTTAGGAACTACCTTTGTCAGAATTTCATTTTGTAGTTGAGAATGAGAGCTACTAAAACCTGGAGCCACACTATCATTTGGCATGATATTTTCACCAGTAAAGGGAGTCTTCAATGGATCGTCCGGTTGTTTTGTATCTATACCTAAATCAAAAAGTTCTTTAGGGTCTTGTCCTGCGTTTTGATTTAGAGCTTCACCAAACAAAGGAACGTAACCCCTTGAGGTTTTGGGATAAACTTTTTGGATGTCGTGACCATAGTTTTGTTTGACATCTTCAGGTAGTTGAAAAAACTTCCGGGATGCTTCAATAGTTTGATTGA
>NZ_JAAHGT010000545.1 GCF_010672385.1 Okeania sp. SIO2F4 | reverse complement strand
CTTAAAAGCTAATCCAGAAACTAGAGATATTCCTGTAATTTTCATGACCGCTTTATCAGATACAGAAGATAAGATTACTGGTTTTGAAGTGGGAGCAGTGGATTACGTTACTAAACCAATCAAAATAAATGAGGTTTTAGCAAGAGTAAAAGTACATATACAACTGCGACAATTAACCAAAACATTAAAGAAACAAAATTCACTACTTCAAGAAGAAATTAAACAAAGAATAATAGCAGAAGCAAAGCTTAAAGAAGCATTACAAGATTTACAAGTAGCCCAAAAGGAGATTATTGCTCAAGAAAAACTTGCCTACTTAGGTACTTTAACTTCAGGTATTGCTCATGAACTTTGTAATCCTCTCAATTTTGTCCAGAATTTTGCTCAACTTTCGTCAGAGTTACTAGATGAATTTATGGAGGATTTAACTTTAGAAACAAATAAAATTGAATCGGAAAAATTTGAGAATTTTACAGAAATTTTCAATGAGCTAAAACATAATGCAGATGGAATTTATCAACATAGTAAAAGAGCTGAAAGGATTATTAGAATGATGGTAAAACACACACGACTTGATAGTAGTAAGTTACAATTTAGCAATTTGAATAATATTTTAACGGAATCATTGCAATTTGCTGGTCATAGTCTCTGGGAAAAACAGGATTTTCCGATAAAAATTCATACTAATTACGATGAGTCAATTGGTGAAATTTTTGTGTCATCTTCCGATATAATTCAGGCTTTTATGAATATGTTTGATAATTCCTATTGCGCTCTCAAGACTAAGTTAGAACAACAGGAATCGAGCAATCAAGATTTTACTCCCACTTTATCTGTACAAACCTGCAACTTAGGAGAAAAAGTAGAAATTCGGATCTATGACAATGGAATAGGAATAAACTCAAAAATTAGAGATAAAATTTTCGATCCATTTCTAACTACTAAACCACCTGGAGAAGGAATAGGTTTGGGTTTATCTCTCACTTATGAAATTATTGTTGGACAACATCATGGCAGTATTCAAGTGAAAACCAAACTAGGAGAATATAGTGAATTTATCATTGAAATTCCTGCCACAAAAAATATAAGTGAAGAAAACTAAATTATTGACTATTGTGCTTGAGTATCTCTATTCTTGTTGAGATTGGATTGGCGATACTACTGACGCAACCGTTCTTAGAAACCTACGATTATCTATATAAATCTATGATTTTCGTGCTTATAATCAGTTCTATTCTTGCTTCAGCCTGGCAAAGCCGGCGTTATCCAGTCCACAAGCTGCCACGGTCGTTCGCGTTAGCGGAGCGGAGCTCTTACTGACCGCCATAGCTAAATTCAACGCTCTTATCAAGTCTCGTTCGCGCACTTAGTTGCGGAGCAATCACAAATGAAATCACAATGTTTGCAATTGAACACTCTTTCAGATAAAGACAGAGACTCGCGATTCAGTTCCACACCTACTGCAAGTCTTAGAACTAGGAAACCATCTATCAACGATGATTAACTCAGAACCGTATAACTCACACTTGTAATCTAACTGTCTACGAAACTCATAAAAACCCATGTCAGCAACAGCCTTTGTAGGGGCATCTATGCGAATCGCCCCTACTTATGGTTAGCCATCATTCCTGATACATTAAGGTCTTCTATTACTATCTGGCTGTGGTTTTTAGCCGGCTGAAGTAGGCGCGTTTATGCAATGTATCTTTTCTGATGTTGGCTATCCTACTGTGTAGTCTAGCTACTTTTAGCTGTGCTTTTTTCCAGTTGTTCGAGAACTTAGTTTTATGCCTGTTTAAGTATTGCAGTCGTGATAGTAATGATTCTAACTTTCGGTAAGACTTAGCACCAACAAAAACTTCACCAGTAGATAACGTAGCTAATGATTTTACTCCTAAATCTACACCAACTACATCTATTGATTTTTCACTAATTTGAGGTATAGTTTCAAGATAGAAACTAACAAACCATCTACCTGCTTTTTTGCTAATAGTCACAGATTTAGGAATGACATGATCGGGCAAGATTTCAAATGTTTTAATCCATCCAATTCGAGGCAGTTTTATATGATTAAAACCTACCGATATTGAACCGTCCAAAGTGAAACTATCATCTCTACCTTTTTTCTTGAATTTAGGTTGACCAGACACTTTACTAAAACAACGTTTCCAAGCTAGAGATAAATATCTTAAAGCATATTGAGGTGCTGTTTTAGACACTTCGTAGTACCAAAAGTTCTTAGGTTTAACCATTGCTACTAAAAGCTTATGCAGGTCGATGGCAGTAGGAAATTTAAGTTTACTATCAGGATTATTGGAATTATGACTAAGGATATTTCTAGTTAACCATAATCCCCAATTCCAAGCGTGACGTTAGCGAAGCTATGCGCCAGCAAACTACAAAGCGCGTGTTTAGCCAGTAATGTTTTTTGCTGCTTTGTGGGGTGTAATTCAGCGCATGAATCCAAGTAGCATAAACAGATAATACCAGATTTTTATAGATAATACCAGATTTTAGCCAACAGTTACAAGCCCTCCGCGAATGCTGTAGCAAATTTTTGCCTACTATAACCTGCATCAGCTCAAACTAATTCCAACTCCCGTATGTGATATTAGTTCAGGATAATTACAGCATATTCATATCAGTTATACCATTTCTCATGCATTCTTGCTACATCTCCTTGAGAGTAGGGACGTTGCATGCAACGTCCGTACAGAGTAGGGAATAGGGAGTAGGGAGTAGGGAGTAGGGTTAAAAGACATAACATATTTTGATTTAATGCCGATAATCTTTACAAACATTACTGAAGCACTATTATTACTTAATAACTGAAGTTTCATCGGAAGTATAGCATTAATGCATGGGAATTGGTATTATACGAATGCTATACTTAGGTGACAGTTCAATTATTAAGTAATTAACAAGGGCTTTTGAAACTTTTTGATAATTATTAGCCACCTAATGTGTTAATTATTCTTATGTTTACTTCGGGCTTGGTGATTAAATATGAAAACTTTTATAAATAAAGGTTTTGGCTTTTTTAGGTACTGAAAAAGTGCAAGTTTTTAGATAGCTCTGGTTCAAAAAGGATCGCATTTTGGGTAATAATTAGGCAAAAAAATTACTCCCTATTACCCTATCTCCCCATCTCCCCATCCCCCCATCTCCTTAAAAAAGACTTTTGAGCGCAAACCCTACTTCTCCCCCACTCCCCTGCTCAAGAAAGTGTAGAAAAGTTTTTGAGAAATGGTATTAGGTACACCTGTAGCGCGCAATATCCCCGCACTACAAATACTAATTTAAAGACTCTAAAAAAGTCTTTACTTCACCATCTCGACTCAAAACCAATCGAATTTTAGCAGTCTTTCCACCCTCAATATTAGATACAAAAGCTTGTTCTTCTAGAGGCATATTTGTATTACCATAAAACTCAACCGATGCTCGACTAATAGGAGTTACCTTTTTCACAGAACCATCACCATTTAATAACAAACTATATTGCAAATCCTTATCTAAATCTGACGGCGGTTCCCAACTTTTTTCAAAGTATTCTCTCACCTCTGCCACTTGGGGAATTTTATCAAATAATGTAGATTTAGACTTCTTTTTTTCATTACTAGGTTCAACAGTAGTTGGGATATCACGGACTGCAACCGGATCTACATCCTGCAACGGGGGTAAATCAATTGCTCTCGGAACATTTATCGGAATACGACTCACATCGAAATAAGGTTCTACCCTTCTCCTATTAATATTTGGTAACGGAGCTTGATTTGGAGCAGGTTGAATTTGCAGATTTGGAGGCGGTTGCACAGGAGATATAGGTTGTAATGGTACTCCATAGTTAGGTATTGCTGCTGGAGGAATTGGCGGGGGTGTTAGTGGTGGTGCTGTGGGAATAGCGAATGTAGTAGTAGTTCCCTGGTTTTGGGGAGTCCGAGAAAAATCAGGTGGTGGTAGATTATTAGGAGCAGGTGGTGCTGGAGGATTTGGTGTAGGAAACAAAGGAGATGGTGTGGGAATCGGAGAAGGTTTGATTATAGTTGTTGTTGGTAAATTTGTTGGTGGTGTGGGTAATGGCGATGCAGGTACTGTTGGCGTTGGTAATGGAATAGGGGTTGGAGATGTCTGGGGAGGAATTGATTGATTATTATTGCTTGTCGGATCTGATGTAGCAATTTCTTCATCTTGCTGTTGCCGACTTATTACATAGCGGTTATAGAGTTTAATTCCGCCAGCAGTCAAACCAGCAGTAATTATAATTAGTATGGCAGTACGCAACCATTCGGGAATAGGTTTAACTTCACCATCAGACTGAAACTGAGGTAATTTCTCTAAATCACTTTGAGATTCATCTAGGGCGATCGCTAAGTCAAATAGTTGTAGCATACTCAGGGAAATAAGTTTTCCTGATTCTTTATTTGCCAAAGACCCCAAAAATAAATCATGGGTTAATAAGTCCCGTGGTTGCACATAGATATTTTGATTCTTTATCGGGGGTTGGGAATAAGGATTTACAATTTTAGCATCAGCAGTTTCGATAGTATATTCTGCGCTAGTTTCTTCCTGAATTTTTGTATAAGATGGTATGTTACCAGTGTTTTCTACTCCTGTATTTTCCATCTCTAAGGGTAAATTCGGAGACTCATTCAGAAATTCTTGCACATAAGTAGTAACAACTTTGTGGAGAGTATCCAGTTCACGGCGATCGCCCTTGACTGTAATATGCTCTGCTTCGGATACCCTTGGGTCATCAAAACTGAGACTAAAGCGTTGTTGTCTTGGTATACCAAACCATCTTAACAATGCTAAACCTCTAGCTGTCACTTTTAATGTACAAGTTGGGGGAGTGTAAGTTCGTGAAAACATTTGAATTAAATATCAATCTAAAATCATACCATCTACAGCTTTCAGCTATGACTACCTAAGTAAGAATTTTCTTCATTCTAAAACAATCAAGTTATACAAATTCTAGGAGTTAATACCGTTTCACGGAAGTCAAAATTCAAAAGTCAAAAGTTAAAAGTCAAAAACAAGATTTTATAGGCTCAAAACTTTGACGCGCTCAGTAATTTCAGAAAATTATTTCACATTGAAATTTTGAAACTATTTATGACATTTATAAAGTGAATTGGTATAAGTAAGAGAGTGGTCGGAGTTGCCATCTAACTTCGGGAGTCGGGATAGAGAAATTTATAGCATTTATTTTTACCAATGAGTTTTTGATGTTGTCAAGAGAAATAGCTCGTATTTCATAATATATACTCCCGCATTTGTAGGATTTTTTTATTCAATTAATATTAAATTATAGAGAACTAAGAATTAAGAAGTTTGACCAATAAATAAGGTGTTAAGCTTCCCCTTGGCTGCGCTCTACAAGGGGATAAAAAAGCAAATTTCGGATTTCAAACATCCAGCTTTACTGGAGGTACTGTTTTGCTATGCGACATATTTGCGGAGCATTCCGTAAGAAAAAAGGGAATATCCGACCTAGGAGGCTTTTCATGTGCGTAGCAAACTAATAACTGAAATGACCTCTATTGCTCTCACTAACTAATTCTTCTTAATTCTCTGAACATTTTTTCGTTCTATCAATTGATTTTATGTTTTTTTCCTTGCCACAATTTAGATTAATTATGATTTGTTAATGATGGGTTGATAGTATTGTTTTTTTATTAATATTTGAGGCTTGACAAAAGACGATTGCATCCTTGAGGAGCGCTATAAAATAACAAATCAACTAATAGCTTTAAAGCTAGTGTTTCTGGGTTATCTGGTGTCGTATTTTCACGATTCCAGTAATAATCTTGATACGCTTTTTTAAAGTTATAAAGATATTCTCTTAATAAAGTAACTGATTGAAGTTTACTATTTTGAGCGCCCATTTGTTCCATTAACGCCACTGCACGACGAATCAATGCTTGGTTTTGTTTTGCCAAGTGACAGATAACTAATATAAAACTCTGAGCTTCTTCTACTTTCAGAGGTTGATTTTGGGATACTACCTGTTTTTCTCCCTTCTCTTCTCCTACTGCTAGAGCAAGTTCATCAGCAATTTTGGGGGGTATATTTAATTTACTTGCTACTTGAATTATGGACTCAAAATTAAAACCTATTAAAACCTTGAGGGCTAATAGTGTCATGTCCAATTTTGTTCTAATCTTGTCTAATGGAACTGTTTTGGCCAGTGGAGGCTGGATATAATCTTGTCTCTGAGGAAGTACGAAAACTCTGGCATTACTGGGAGTTGCAGATATTACCATATTGTATACCTCTTAAAATTTAAAACTGAGCACGTCCATTGTAGTCTTAGTGAAGCAAATTGTGTCTACTGTGTAAAAAAATTTTTGTCCGGATATTTTTTTTAAAAAACAATAAAATTTAACAGTCTTTATATCATTTCAGGATAAACACTGATAAATAATTAGCAAGGAGTTAGGAATTGTAGTATTTCTCTGTTATCAATTATCCATTA
>NZ_JAAHGT010000544.1 GCF_010672385.1 Okeania sp. SIO2F4 | reverse complement strand
TCATTAAGGTGGTTTTTCCTGCACCATTTTCTCCTAGAATGGCATGAATGGAACCAGCAGCAATAGAGATATTAATATTATCGTTGGCGAGAAAGTTTCCGAAGTTTTTTGTGATATTTTCTAGACGTAAGTATGTCATTTCAGTTATCAGTTATCAGTTATCAGTTATCAGTTAGCCTCCTGGGTCGTAACTGTGCTTTTTCCTTTCCTTCAAAATGCTGCGAAAACGGAATGCTCCGCAAAAATATCGCGTAGCGTTAAACGAATATATTATATTGTTTAGATAAATTGAGTTGTTGATAATTACTACGAGTGGGAAAAACTTACATAGATTTTCAGTATAGTGGATTCTTCTAAAAAGTAAGACTTTACAGTTCTATTTAGTTATCTGCTCTTGGCATAGAGAACACAAATTTATTTCCACATTGCGTGATTTACTTTCCCTGTGAATATCAGCTTTATTTTTACTAACAATTATTTCACGTTGTGCATCATAATTAATTAAATGGTCGTACATTAATGCTTTCCAATATTGACAGTCTTTACTGTAATGATAATTTTTACTCTTTACATCCCAAATATATTTATTTTCTGCTTTGTTTGTTATATCTGAAGCTAAAGATATCTCAATTAATTGTCTTGTTGTATACAAATTTTTCAATACAGACGGACAAATTTTTGTGTAATTACTTTCGATTTCTTGATTCACCTGCTTCAAAATATCTTCGTATTTTATACCTGGAGTATTTTTTGTTTTACGATATATTTTACGAATAATTTTGTTCACTTCTACATGGTTGTTCGGCCTGATTTTAATTTGGTGAAAGTTTAAAATTTTTTTGCATTTCCTTGGAAGCTTTTCCAAGGTTTCTAGTATTTTTTGCTCCAAGAACTCAATGTTTTCAAATATTCTTCTATGTCCCTCAAAATTACCACCACCAAGTCTATCTATAATTTCTAGACAAAGCCAGTATACATAAACTTTATTGTTCAGATTTTTGATATATTCTTTGTTCCTACTATCATTATTCTTTCTTTTTTTACTTTGTAGTTTTTGTTGTGCATAATGATTAATTTTATTTTCAAAATTTCCTCCTAAGCAACATTTAATTAAATTACTAAGTTCGGCAAATGGAAAACTAATAAAAATAAAATAATTAATAACAGAATTAATAACTGGAATACAATTAACTATTGCCATTAATCCCCAGAATAAAAATACTGATACAAGAAAAATTGAAACGCCTAGTCTGCGTAAAATTGAATCATCTAAATCCCCCTTATTAAGGGGATTAAAAGTACAGCCCATGTAGATATTTTTTGCTTGATGAATATTACCAATCTGATTGGAATTATCACCAGCATTTTGATTAATCTCAGACATTATTTATGCTAACTATCTACATACTAATATTGCCTGCTGAACCAATTTGACCAATCTGTTTTGCGTTGTCTCCTGCTGTCTGATGAAAATTTCCTGTCTGTTCAATATTGATACCAGTGGAAGTGGGATTCTTTTCTTTCATTAATTGTTTGACTTCTTGTGCTAGAGTTTCATCAGTTTCCAGTATTTTTTTCAATTGTTGCCTTAGAGCAGCTTTTGCATCTTCGTCATTAAGTTCTTTAGCTAAATCTTCTACTGCTTCCTTAGCTGCTTCTTTAGACTCTATTTTTGGCCATAGCTTTTGCCAAATAGCTTTTGCTCTTTCCCATGTATCCTTTCCAACTTCTCGCAAAAGTCCTTCACTTATTTTTTCACTTCCTTTAATTAAGTATGGTAAGGAGGGAGCTAAGAGTGTTACTAATTCTGCTGGATCTACCATAAAAAGTCTTTTAAAATAGATAAATATGTATCATTTAGAGTCTAGCACAGTAAACAAACATCAATAATAAAATACTAGAAACTATTCTACAATCGTAAAAATATGACTCGTTATTCTATTTGATAGTTCATTATAGATTTGCCTATCCTACTAACTAATAATTTGCTTTCTTACCAAATTACGAAATGCTTTTATGGTTTAATTTCTACCTAGGTTTTGATAGAGATGGCGAGATTCCGGAATAACTTCAGTTAAGGGTAAATAAGGAAAATAAGCACTAAAATTCTACTCTGTTTTGAGACCGCTATATTTATCACGCCTAGTATAAAAAAACATGTTTTTGTTATGAAAAAATATGACAAACTTCTTCCTTATTCCCTCTTCCTTCTTACCAATGGATAATTGATAATTGATAAATTCGGTTTAAAGCCTCTCCTTTTAAGGAGAAAGTAAAGAAATAATATTTCCTTATCTTCAATCAAGAACGGTTTTAACCAGAGGTAATTATCCATTATCCATTAATAAATTCTTCCTTTATTTAATACAAACTTTTTCTTGACTACCTTCTGAACAATCTACAAATTGCAATTCTCCAGCTAACATTTGCTGCTGAGTTTCTTCTAATTTTTGCTTAACTTTCTCTGGCAAAACATCATTCAAACGACCTAACTTAGTAATTTCTGGATTTTCAATTCCTAAAACATATTTTTCTCCTTTAACTTGATTATTTTTCACCAAATTAGCAACGTAAGCGATCGCTCCTCCGACATCCTGCACTGCACTGGTCAATACTGCTTTTGGGGCAACATCTAACTGATCTGTAGTATTACCCACTGCATAAATTCCTTTTTCTTGTGCCGTTTGTAAAACTGCCGGAGCAGCATTATCTAATAAGTGATAAATCACATCAACTCCTGTAGAAATTAAAGCCAAAGCTGCTTCTTTTCCTTTAGCAATATTATTAAAATCTCCAGTGTAACTAATCACAACTTCAACACTGGAATTTACAGACTTAGCTCCTAACTCAAATGCCCGACCTTGTAAGTTAGTTCCCTTAAAAGATAAACCCGTAATATAAGCAACTTTATTAGTTTTAGTCATCAAACCAGCAACCACACCAGCAAGATAACCAACTTGAAAATAATTTGTTGTTACCGAAGCATAATTTTCCCCGGCAATATTACCATTAACTCCCAAAAAAAATGTATCTGGAAATTGACTAGCTACTTGTTGAATAGCAGCATCAAATTGTCCGCCATGACCAACCACTAAATCGTAACCTTTCCTGGCAAAATCAGAAAGAGTTTCTGTTTGGTCTGGTTGAGCCACATTTTCCACATAAATCATCTCACCATTTAATTTTTCGGCTGCTTTTTTTACTCCTTCATAACCAGATTGATTCCATCCTCCATCGGTAATAACTCCAGGCAAAGCAATAGCAATTTTAAAAGTTTCGGAACTACCATCGGAATCTGTAGAATCATTACCAGGATTTTCTGTGAGAATCATAGTCGAAGGAGAATCAGCACAAGCTTTTAATAATAAGCTAGTTGCTAAAGTGGCTGAAATGTACCCAATAAATGAACGTCGATTGAATTTTTTAGTCATATTTTTTATTTGGATTAGAGCGAGTCTGATTAATTAGATATAATAAAATTTATCTTCTCTCTGGAGATAGAATCTAGCAAATTTATCCTACTCCTTACTCCCTAATAACTTTCATTTTTGAGTAAGTTAGGTGAGCATAAATAAACGTAATATTAGAGGGCGGGTTTTGATAACTAGCTCGTTCTTATGTCAAGGCTTTCGGTTAAACCCGCCCCTACAATTTTTTGAACTTTTAATTAGACCTATCTACTTATTTAAAGAGAAATGATATTATAAGTATTTATTTAGCGTAGTTAAGTTTAACATTTTAAAGTATAGCTAAAAATAACTTTTATTCCTCCTTGTTCAAATCTCCTTCTTCCCAAATTTGGAGTTGTCTTTCTGCAGCAATAAAATTGTTGATTGATTTAGGCGGATAAACAAAATGGTCATAAGCAAGAGCCATTTGTCTAGCTGCTTCCTGATAGGAAACTTGACCGATTCCTGTACCCAACCCTGGACAGACAACTGTTCTAATTTGTTTCTCTTGCTGACGGTTATGGCGTCGTATTGCAAGTAACATTGCCCACATGGCGACGTAAGGAATATCAGTACCAGCAATAGACATGGGTACTCGCATGGTAGGAGTATGAGCAAGAAAGGGATGTTGAGGATGACCTGTTTCAACTATCATGGATGTACCTACAGGTTGTTCTCCCAAATATTCATCTAAAATTTTTTGCTGAACTAAAGTCATTAAATAATCACCAAAGTATCTAATAATTGCCGCATCCATGCCACCATCCATAAGTCCAAAGGAATTAGCTGGACTTACTAAACAGTCATATTCTGGCACTGACTCAAAATAGTTATTAATGATTTCTATATTGGGTAAATAATGAAAATTTTCTTGAAAAGCGTTAGACAAAAGTGGGTTGGGAGCTACTAAAATAAGTTTCATAATAATATCATTCCGTAAGCATTCAGCCATCAGCTATTAGCTATCAGCTATCAGCTATTGATAAGAGGAAGAGTTCAATAATTAATAATTACCTCTTCTTATAAAGAAGAGGATTGGCTAAAAGGAATTTTTTTCTTTGAATGGAGAGGCTTTATATCTTAATTTTTCGGTAAGCATTCAGATATTAGCCTTCAGTTTTTAGCTTTCTCTTCGTAATAATTCTGCACCAACCAACTAAAACTAATTAATTAAGAAAGATTAGCAAAGAATACTTTTAGAGGAATTTTTAAATTTTGCTGAATCTTTTAACTTTGATTCTTCCTTCAAAAAGAATAAGTTAATGGCTGACAGCTAATAGCTGATTGCTGAATGCTTACAATCATAAATAAATTAGGCAAGAATATTTTTCATTTCTACTTTGAAAATATTTTCAATTGTTTTACCGGCTGTTTTTTCATCCCACTGGAGAGTATTGAGAAAAGTTTCTGCTGCATGAGTTTCCACAACATCAACACCCCATTCTCCTGGTTGGAGAGTATCAGGAGAATCACTTAATGGAGGAGTTTTTTTCAAACCTCCTAGAATCAATACATCTACAATTAAATCCTTGCCATTTTTTTGAGTTATCCGTTTTTCTATTAATGCTTCAGCGCATTTTTCACCAACTTGAGGCGGAGAAAAAATCTGAGTTTCAAATAAAATTTCTACCATCCAATGAGGATGATTTAATTGCCGACATTTTAGCTGTGGATATTTGCTTAAACCATCGATAAATACTTGAGCAAATTCGTCTCGGTTTAATTCAGGTACTGTATTTTCTGAAAGTTCAAAATTGTGAGAAAGTAACATTCGTCCGGTTTGAGATTCAGGCATTTCAGTTATCAGTTATCAGTTATTAGTTATCAGTACCTCATGCAATAGGGAGGCTTGAAATACTGAAGCTTACTTTTTTTACCCTTAAAAGGAGAGGCTTGAGACCCTATTTTTTCCTCATTTTTTTCTGTGTTCTTTGCACAGTAAACTTTAAATCACAATTTTATATATTACCAGACGATAGATACAATTTGTACATATATCAATTTCTAATAAAAATACTCTCTGATATCAATTTACTTTAAATATGTCACAAATAGTTTCAAAACCAATAGGTGAAGTAATTTCCGGAAATTACTGTAGCATTAAAGTTTTGAGCGTACAAAATCTTACTTTTGACTTTTGACTTTTGACTTTTAACTTCCGTGAAACGGTATGACTACTTTCTCCACAATAATAAAACTAAAAATACTGACAGTAAAATTACTTCTGTTCCTAATAAACCATAAATAGTTTCTCGCTGTTGTTGGGTAAAAGCAAAGTAATCAATAAAAACTGTATAAATCGCAAACTGAGAAATAATTCCCACTAAAAAGCAAATAATTCCCCAAGCTTTTCCTCGCCATAAACCGATGGCAGCAACAATATCAAGTATTCCATAAACTATATCTCCTATTTGCCAAGTTAGAGGAGTTTCTAACCAGGGTTGTTCGCCGAAACCTACTATATTTGCAATATGAATTAATCCACTGTAGGTAAAGACAAAAGCAAGAATTTTTAGATATATTCCCATCCAGAAATTATTGGCAATTTGTGCAAGATAATTCATAATTTTGTTTTGATAAAATTTTGATAACTGTGGGTTTAATTGACAAATAATTAATAAAATCCGCACTTTTGTTCAGAAGATATTTTTAACAGTTGCTTCTTCCCCACCAACTTTAAGAATGGGAATAATTGGGAATAATAAGGAAGTAGGGAAGCAAACGAAATTCAGACTTTTTTCAAAAGATATTTTTTAAGAATCTGACTGATAAATTTGGCGCAATTGCTCGATAGTTTCCACAGTTTTGAGAGAAGCAAGAATTGTTTCTAAAACCTGAATATTTTCAATAGTATTAATCTCGGAAAATATCTCTTTTCCTGATTCACCAAATTTTAGTTCTAATCCGATTTCTATTCCAGAAATTATGCCTCGTTGTTCCCCAATTTCAATTCCACGTTGTTCACCTAGTTGTTCCCCAATTTCAATTCCTAGTTGTTCAGCAATTTCTACTCCTTCTTGTAAGATTTGTT
>NZ_JAAHGT010000543.1 GCF_010672385.1 Okeania sp. SIO2F4 | reverse complement strand
TAACAAATACGTTTTCATGCTTTAGGAGAAGGGTTTACTTGGGAAACTCAAGACCGCGATCGCGACATTCAGAAAGTTTATGAAGCGTGGAACTTGGCTTTAACTTTTATCCGCAACCCAGATTTTAAATTAGTCTTGCTTGATGAAGTTAATGTTACTCTAAAATTGGGTTATTTAAAGTTAGAAGATTTATTGGCTGGCTTAGATGAAAAACGAGTAGATTCTCATATTATTCTTACAGGTAGAGGTGCCCCTTCTGATTTAATTGAAAGGGCTGATTTAGTGACAGAAATGAAGATGATTAAGCATCCTTTTAGAGAGCAAGGTGTAAAGGCGCAGGCTGGTATTGAGTATTAATTTTGATAGAAAAAAGGAATAATGTTTGATATTTTGGGGTTTAAGTCTCTTCTTCCTAAAGCAAAAAAGTAGAAAAATTCTAGATTTTATTGCTCAATTAGATCGATAAGTTTATAGAACAAGGAAAAGTAATTAGTTATAATCAATATTTTTTATTTGTACCAAATAATAAGAGAGATAGAAAGACTTTACCGAATAATTAATAATTAATAGTTAATAATTAATAATTATAGCGTTTCCCAAGCTCTCGGAGGTACAGTTGTTTTTCTTCTTTATTTATTCCTACCGAACCAGAATTACTACTTCCTATTCCCTGTTCCCAGTTAAGTGTTCCCTAAAACCAGGGAATTTTGTATCTCACACTTTTTGGGAATTGCTATATAGCGGTTTTCCAAAATGTTGACTTGCATTGCTTCTGTTAATGAATATAGAATGAATGAATTATTAAATTCAGGAATAATAACCTCAAGGCGGGTTTTCAACATCAAATTATTCCCGTCTAACTTGTACTAATTCACACTATAGCGGTTAAAACAAAGATAGAAGACACAGTAATAACTACAACCCTAGTAGGAAGGTTCTATGGAACATCCTGACTGTGGTCTACCTAAATTAAAATTGGTATCAACAATTCAGGTTGAAAGCCTCCCCTTGGATCGCGGATCAAATAAAAAAAAAATCCTTCAGTCTCAATCCCCAGGTCGCCAAAAAGACGGCTCCCCTACCTGAGGACTGAAAAATCTACTAGGTATTTGTAGCAAACATTTATTAAATTGGTCTAACACCTTTTTTCTAGATATGTCACCAACTTTTGAAATTTGGTATAACATTCCATTACCAAACTAAATATTGATAGTTAGTTTGACAAGTTTTTAATATTCGGAAATCATTATCACTAACTTGATTTATTCGGTGATATTTTGTCAGGTCTACTGTGTAGTCAGAAGCACTATTATCATAACTATCTATAACCTTTACCTGTAAACTATCTTTTTGATGAATACCATAAAAGCAGTAAAAAGCTGAATGGGGTAGGTAAAAACCACCTATTACCTTACCATTTTTCAACTTGAAGACAAAATACTCATTCTGAATTTGATCTGGCTGCCTAGACTGACCAAAAAGGTAAATTCCATCAGTTCGCATATTATCATTGTCTATTTCTGCAGAAAACTTTGGCCTTTCTTCCTTAAACTTAACAGAAATAGATTTATACTGTATTACTGGCCTATTAACTACACCATAAGTCAATATAGAGTAGGTTGCGATCGCCACTAACCTAAAAATCACGAATATTGCTAAATTATTATCTACACCATTATCATACCCGTATCAAAGCATAAAGGTCTATTTTTTAACAATTTTTGTTGCTTACTCAACCGAAACAAAAGTTATTTTTCTCAAATAAAATTCCTTGTGGAGATAATCATTAAAAACAACTATATCCACAAGGAATGATGTCAATTTGAGATTAACAATAGAGGGATCTATGCTAGGAAGATACTCATACCTAGCTAGCTACATACTCTCGTACCTTGGCCTGACGACGGCGCAAATGGGCCAAAGCTTGATGCTCTAGTTGACGAACTCGCTCACGACTGAGTTGGAGTCTCTCTCCCACTTTAGCCAAGGACATCTCCTTACCATCCTCAAGACCAAAACGCAATATCAATACACGACGTTGTTGCTCGGTCAATTCCCCCAGTAGGGTATTTAAGTCTTGACGCAACAATTCACCAGTGATATAGTCATCTGGAGAAGATGTTTCATCCTCTAAAAGTTCTTGCAATTCAGTGTCCTGATTATCTCCAACTCGTAAATCCAAAGAAATAGGATGACGGGCCATCAAGAGATATTCTCTAATTTGAGATGGCTCTAGTTCTAAAGCTTGGGCAATCTCAGAAGGAGTAGGGCTACGACCCAAACTCTGAATTAGTTCTCTCTGAACTCTTTTGATTTTGTTGAGCTTTTCAGTAATGTGAATCGGTAAGCGAATAGTACGACCTTGTTGTGCGATCGCTCTAGTAATTGCCTGGCGAATCCACCAGTAAGCATAAGTAGAAAATTTATAGCCCCGTGTAGGGTCAAATTTTTCTACTCCTCGTTCTAAACCAAGAGTACCTTCTTGAATCAAATCTAAGAATTCCATATTTCGCTTTTGGTACTTTTTGGCGATCGCCACTACTAAGCGAAGATTAGCCTCAATCATTTTTTGCTTGGCACGTTGACCTTGCTTGATTGCTTGCTGGAGTGTTTCTAAACTTAGTCTTACATATTCTGCCCATTCTGGCCCAATTGCTGGTCTATTTATTTTTTCCTCTAATTTTTCTTTTGACTCCAGCAGTTGCATCATTTGCTGTACCTGCTTACCATAAATAATCTCTTCTTCACGAGTTAGGAGCGGTACACGGCCAATCTCATGTAAATAAGTACGAACTGTATCCATTGAGGAGTAAGAGCTACCACTAAATTTAGTTTTAGTTGTCTTTTGAGTTTTATTTGCTTGATTTAGTTTTGACATTTTTGTAATAAACTCCTTTAATAAATATTGCAGTAGTTATAATTGGCTCCTGATAGTGGGAGTATATATAGAGACAACTACACGAGGATAGGCTTGCCCATCCCCCCAAAAATGCTATAAAGTAGGAAAAACTTTATAATTGGACTTTGCTATCTTGATTTTTGCATGGAAATATAAGACAAATTCAATTTTTACATGATTTATATTGATAAAATTTATAATTCAGTTTCCATGTAAACTAAACTAATTATGAGTTTGCCTTTCTAGTTTGTAATACAAGCTTAGACTAAATTCCTCGATAAAATGTTCATTCTATAGGTATAAAATCTTAATTTTTCTTTAAGACTGTTAGAGACTGAGATTAACTTCAACTTATCCTTCTCGATTTCCGCAAAACTTTGGTAAGATTATTTATTTATTTAGTTAACTATCTACTACATTCCATAATTGCTTAACATATACTTAAGAAGCAACTATAACAACAGAGAGATAACCGAACTCTTCCCATGGGGTTGACAAATGAGACTCAAAGTTTAGTTGTTTTGTCACAGAATCTCCTGAAAAACACTACCCAAAAATTATGGATTTTTTTAGCATCATTTGGGTATATACTACATTGTAACATAAGAGTAAGTTTTTGGATCGATCAAATCGATTTAAGTTTTTTGTGCCCTTTATATCTGCTTGTCGGCCATATTTAGGGTTATGTTGAAAGTACCTGGTTGTCCCTATTCCTAGGGAGGACAGTAATCAGGAGTTATATAGAAAGTGATTGAGGAGTCAGGTCGGGGAGCCGTCAAATTGGTAACGTACAGGAGTTAGGAGTCAGGAGTCAGGACAAAAGAAGGATTTGAGGGTGGGTATTTTATGGAAAGTCTATGTTGAGTGGACTTAGGGAGTGCGATAACTGTATAACCCGATTTCATATAAATCATGGTAATTTTGAATTATCGCCGAGCAAGGGAATTTCAGTTTGAGAAATCTCCTGATTTGATATAATCAGGATGATGAGTTATTGTAGTCATTGCTTCCTTCCACTCCGTTCCAGTCGCAATCTCAGGGGTTGCAGGACATTACTTACCTTTGGTCGCTACGGACAACTTTTCAACCTGATTCCACATTAGACCTCTGGTGGAAAAGAGGGAGTAGGGGCGATTCGCTCTTCGCCCGTACGGGAGTAGGGGGAAAGAATTGATTATTTATGTGCGATAATTGATTTTATTTTTTATCTCAACGTTAGCCCGTGACCCGCGCTCTCCCGTTTCGGCTGTCGCCGACATGAAAGGCGGAGCAAGTGCGGCAGCTATTAGGGGAGCGACGCAATTGGAAAACCAATCAATAAGACCGGTTCTTACAATAGTATGCTATCCTGAATAAGATAAGGCTGCTGGGCTAGCAGTGTCAGCGGCAGTCGCTCATGGGGGAGACCCCCTTTGGCAGCGCTGGCAAGTCTTTAGGAGCGCGCCTTTAGACCGAAAAGAGGGAAGGGCCTCCTCAGCAGGTGCGGTCTTAAGCAGAAAGCCCCTATCAGTGATGTTAGGGAATCCCGCGCTGTCACGCAAGTGCAGCGTCGGGAGGATGTCAATTCCCTACAACTCTAATAGAGAGAGGATGTCAAATCTTGTAATGAGATGATATTAAGTGGGTGATAATTTTAATAGGGACACAAGATTCATTTGTCCCTAAAAATTTACTAGATTATTGTGAGTAATTAGGACTGACTGATTAAATATAAAGCCATTGACAGATAAAGGGAAGTGCCTTTTTATGTCCGGCAAAAGTACAAGGAGTTAGGTAGTTGAGGTTCAAAAAGTCAGTATTTTGGGGTAACGCGAGGCAGAGAAATCAAGAAACCATTATGAACGACAACCTCCTCTATAACTTCCCATTCCTCCTAACTCTTAATTACTCCCTACTCCCTACTCCCTACCTCAACAAAAAGACTTCCATAAGCAAACCCTAATTAGAAAAAGTTTCCTTCATTAGACAAACCATTGATTAATGAGTCTCCTCCGATAATTGGTTGGGCGATAGTATTTCCCAATAGAACCCTAGTCAAACTAACAAAACCATTATCAACACTTGCATTTAAGGTAAAACTTCCAATCAAAGGTAGCTCTGTATAAGTTACGCGCAACAAATAGTTAAACTCTGGTGATAGAGTTAACTCAGAAGAAATCCCTGGAATATCTGATATTACTTCTGGTGCAATTCTAGCATCAACACCACCACCGCCATTATCATTAGCTGCAATTGGTATTTGCCCTTGTCTAGTTTGTAACAGAGAATCTTGAGGAATTTGATATACTTCTAATAGAGGGTCAAAACCAAGATTTCTACTGCTCAGGTCAATTCTTATAGGAGTGTTTGGTGTAGCATTTAACAAATAATCCTCTTTAAAAACGAAAGCTGTATCTTCAAGATTTCTCACCGCTTCATCAGTGTTGTCTATGAAACTATTAATACTAACATTTACTGGTTGGGGTATTGGAACTGGTGGAGGTACTGGAGGTACTGGAGGTACTGGAGGTGCTGGAGGAATAATATCAGCACTAGCAGGAAATAGCGCTAACTCATAGTTACTAGCAATACCAGGAGCATTCTGAAAAACATCGATGAAATATTCACCGGGGGTAGAGAAAGCTACCTGAAACGCCTCATTTGATGTACCCAGGTTGTCGCCACTAGCAATTAAGTTACGATTGCTATCTAATACTGCTACATCGAGATCGCCAGTCAGATTTTGTAAGGCAATTCCTGCAGTTAACGGTTGATTGACTGTGACACGATAGAAGTCTACAGTGTCGAAATCATTAATTGTTGCCAACTGAGTTATAGGTACTTCTGGAACTAGAGTACCCAAAAAAGTTGGTGTGTTTAGGTTATTATTACTGTTATCAGTAGTATTAACATTAGCACTAGCACTAGCACTAGCACTAGCAGGAAACAGACCTAACTCATAGTCACTAGCAATACCAGGAGAAGTTTGAAAAACATTGATGAAATATTCACCGGGGGTAGAGAAACTTGCCTGAAATGCTTCATTGGATGCGCCTAAATTATTACCACTAGCAATTAAGTTACCATTGTTATCTAATACTGCTACATCCAGATCGCCAGTCAGATTTTGTAGTGCAATTCCTGAATTTAAAGGTGTATTAACTGTGAGGCGATAGAAGTCTACATCATCAAAATCATTGATTGTACCCAAGGAAGTTATAGGTATTTCTGGAAATAGAGTACCTAAAGGAGTTGCTGCATTGATACTATCATTACTGTTATCAGTAATATTCACTTGAAGTGCATTTATAGTTCCCATAATTGTTAATATTTTTTTGAATTATGTTGATAACTGCTTAAGTTTTTTAGGCATTTGTTAAATCTTTTCAACTTAATAAACTGCTATTCTTATAATATCATACTTGTCTATAGTAATACCATTTCACAGAATTCTGAATTCTGAATTCAGAATTCTGAATTCAGAAGTTAGATTTGATAGGCTAAAAACTTTGATAAGAGAAAGGTTTGAGGCAATTATTTGACATTTAAAGTTTGAAACTATTTGTGACATCTTTAAAGTGAATTGGTATAAAAAAAGTTTCTA
>NZ_JAAHGT010000542.1 GCF_010672385.1 Okeania sp. SIO2F4 | reverse complement strand
AATTCCCCAAAAATATTATTTTTTACCAAATTTGGAGGTCTAAAACCTCCCCTTTGAAGGGGATGAAAAAGCGGTCGTTTGCGGAGCAGTCCGTTAGGATGGGATGGCGAGGAAACCTCGCCATATCCAATCGACGAAGATAAATCTTAAAGTCAGTATTTCAAGCCTCCGACTTGAGTCGGAGGTACTGATAACTGATAACTGATAACTGATAACTGATAACTGAAATTACCCGATCAAATATAATACTTTTGGTAAAATTAAACCTCTCTATTTAGTATATTAATTGATTATCTAAAAAATAGAGCTATTTCCTAAACAAGGGAGTAAGATTTTCCCACTACACAAAATTGAATTTCGACTACACCTCAAAATATGACTTTTCGCAGAAATTTATTTAGTCACATCTTTCCATATCTATTACTGTTTATAATAACGGCGATCGCTCTCTACATTACTAAACCAATCTCTCTACAAATTCGCTGGAATGATGAAACTCTTTACTATACTGTAGCTCAAAATATTTTCCGTAATTTTGATTTTAATAGTAATCATTATTTGGCTAGTAGTATTATTCAAAAAGGCTATCCTACTAAGGATACTCATCTGCCTGGTTATCCTTTGATTTTGGCTGTTGGTTTTTTGATTGGTGGAGTTAATGAGGCTACACCGTTTTTTGTGAATTATTTACTCCTAATTTTGACGATATTTTTAATTTTTACAGTTGGCAGATTCATTGCTAATCAATGGGTTGGTTTTGGAGCAAGTGTTATTTATTTAATTTATCCTTATACTTTAGTCTTGACTCATTCAGTAATGACAGAAATATCGGCTGCTGCTGTAATTATGGTGGTTGTTGCTCTTTTGTTTCTACAAAAAGAAAGTTTTTTCAAAGGAATATTTTTAGGTTTAGCAATAGCTTTAGCATATTTAATCAAACCATTTTTATTGACTTTGTTTCCTGCCAGTATTGTTCTCTTATGGATTGAGAAAAATCAACATTACCAAAAAACTTTATTCAGCTTACTGTTTTCTTTTGGATTACTGTTTGTCACTGTTTTAATTCCCCTTTCCCAAAATCAAGAAATTTATCCCTATGCAGCAACGAGGATTTTATCCCAATCTAATTTGACTGATATGCTGAGAATGATCTGGGAAAACTTTCTATTTAATTGCACTCTCATAATTAATTTTAAAAAGTTTCCAGTCTATGGAACAATTACTATTTCAATGCTAGTGCTATGGAGTATTACTTTAGCCGTACTTGCCACAGCAAGTTATCAAAAAAAATTACAACAATGGGAAAAATATATAAATTTATCTATTTTTACCTTAGTTAATTTTCTGTCAGCTTTAATGGCATTTTTATTACTTTATCAATATATTAATGCAACTAGAGGATTAGCAGTTTTTTCTCCATTAATGGCAATCTTATCTGTGACTGGTTTGTGGCTATTGACTCCACAATTAAAAACCAAAAAAGTAGTAGCTATTGGATTAGGAATTTGTCTGTGTTTAAGTTACTCAAACTTTGTTACATTTCACCTACTCAGACAAACTCAACAAGGACAGTTTCAACGTTTATCTACTCATAGTTCACGGTTGGAAAAAGTAATATCAAAATTATCAATTCAACCACAGGTAGTTATGTCTGAGAAAAATCGTTATTTAGCGATCGCTAATTATCCGACTCAAGTAATTTGGCAATTGCCTCAAACATTACAGGAACTACGGCAAGTTGAAAAAAAAGTAAGTATAGACCTAATAGAGTTAAAAGAGTCTGACCCAATTTTTCAAGAAAATTTGCAAGTTTATGGTAATGTAAATCTATTAGACAATCGTTATATTTTGCAATCCCAAAATCAGGGTTTTTATTACTATTTGCAAAAATGAAAAGTACATCAATATCAAAACTATTGGTTAATAAGCATCGAGACTAAAATACAGCAGATTTAATCAATGCTCTAGAAAAAACAGAGATTATTAAAATAATATTTCAAAGTGAGTTAAACTAACAACAGGTTTTCAGGAAAACCTGTTTAATCACTTATTTAGGAATTAATTATGCTTGAACTTTTGGCGAGTATTGTTATAACACAAGGGATGGCAGATTGGTATCCCGTTGGTTATAACCGTAAAGCAACAACATCAATAAACATGAACACAATTCAAGACCTGGGCAATAATTTGTGGGGAGCAGAAATATTAAAGCAATACGACGGGATGGACTATGATGGAATGGAACAAGTCTACATGATTGTAGAAATTAATTGTAATATTCGCAAATTTGCTCCTAGATTAGTCAGAAAACTCACTGGTAGTGGTCAGGTTATTGCCGAAACAACACTAGGAGGCAATAGATGGGTATCACCTAAAGGTTCTGAAAAAGGAATTTTGACTATATGCGATTACTAACTATATTTAACATACAGTGTATTCGGTGGTATATAGAACCCATTTGGGATCTCCAGAAAATAGGTCATCTTTAACCAGAGGTAATATCATGCCCGTTTGAATAGTTATAATTAAGCTTCATAGTATAGTTCTCAGCCCTATCCATAGCTTAGGGCTGAGAGCTATACTACAAACAAAAACTTTTTTATCACTGATTATCCGGACATAATATAATTATTAATTATCCACACAGCTTTCTATCCTCCTCACTTACCTCAACATTAGTCCGCAAATAATTCCTCACCCAATCACAAGCATACTCAAGTTTTTTCAGGGTACGAATTTCCTCTAAATTCCATAAAATAATCGCACGGTCGTCGCTACCAGATACCAAGAATTTCCCATCAGCACTAAAAGCAACACTGATAACCGCTCCCTCATGACCAGGTAAATTTTGCAGTAACTCCCCGTCTAGATTCCATAACTTCACCGTATTATCAATACCTCCTGTAGCAATAGTTTGACCATCAGGACTGAATGCGACTCTTGTTAATCCCCTGCTCTGAGCGTGAATTGTTTTCACCAGAGTACCATCTAATTTCCAGAGTTTCAAAGTATCATCCCGACTTGCAGAGGCAATCAGATTTCCTTGGGGGTTGATAGCAACTCCCCAAATGCCACCCCCTTGATGGAGGGTAGTCAAAAGTTTGCCGTCTGTTTTCCATAATTTTACTGTTTCATCTTGACTTGCAGAGACAATAGTTTGACTATCTGGGGTAAATGCTAACTTCCAAATTTTATCGTTATGAGCAACAAAACTATGGAGCAGTTGACCCTCAATATTCCACACTTTAATTGTTGTGTCATCTGCTGCTGAGGCAATAGTTTTGCCATCAGGACTAATGGCGACCGCGGAAACTAGAGCTTGATGTCCTGCCAATACTCGCATAGATTGTGTTTGGGAGGTATTAATATCTCCTACATCCCAAAGCTCAACTTTATTATTAGTAGCAATAGCAATGGTCTGTGAATCTGGAGCAAAAGCTACAGAGGGAATTACTTGGTCTGAATAGTTAATTTTTTGCCAAAATTTACCATCTTGTTGCCACAGTAGGAGGTTGCGGTCGCCAACAGAAGCAATTAATTTTCCATTTGAACTTGTTGCTATATCCCACACCGTATCCTGATGTCCGTAAAGAGGTTTCAACAAATTTTTGTTTTTTCGCCATAATTTAACAGTATCATCATCACTAGCTGAAACTACTATCAGACTATCACTTCTCAAGGCTACACCCCGAACTACAGCATTGTGTTCTCTTAATGTTTTGACCATAGTTCCGTCTGAGTGCCAAATTTTAATAGCATTATCATTACCACTGGTGGCAATGTATTCACCATTTTTACTACAATCAACTCCAATTATTACATCGTCTCCCTGCAAGGTTCTCACTAGCGTTCCATCTAACTGCCATAGTTTTGCCGTTTTGTCTGAACTCACTGACACCAACAAATTTGTTTGATGGCAAAATGCTACATTCCAAACTGGTGCTTGATGTCCTTTGAGGGTTTTCAGCAACTTGCCATTAATACTCCAGAGTTTCACCAAACCATCAACTCCTGCTGAAGCAACGATTTCACTTTTAGCATCAAAGACTACACTCGTAACCACTTGTAGACCTACTGTCAAAGTTGTCAACAACGTACCATCGACTCTCCAAAGTTTAACAGTCCGATCGCTACTAACTGAAGCAAACATTTCACCATTGGGGCTAAAAGCAACTCCCCAAACGGGGGCGTTATGTGCCTGAATATTTTGTAACAGTTTACCATCAACACTCCACAACTTGATTTTGCCATCTAAACTTCCTGAAACCAGAGATTTGCTATTTGAGCTAAAAGCAAGGCGATATACTGTTGCTGAATGTTTGAGGGTTTTGAGTAATCTGCCGTCAGAGTGCCAAATTTTCACAGTTTTGTCTTCACTAGCAGTGGCGATTAATTTGCCGTCTGAACTAATATCGACACTCAAAACACCCCCTTGATGACCGATAAGGCGATTAAATTCATGAGTTCCATAAACGGCTTTGGTTAAAGCTATTTCTACTTCCTCTCTAGTTTTGTCATCGACTCCCCCCAACAACTCCATTCGACGTTTAGCTTTAATCGCTGCTATCATGGCATCTAACTGGTGATGAGAGGCTAACAAACCCTGAGAAGAGGCAGTCAATGCCCTAATTTCACTTGTTCTGGCCTGTCGATATTGCCATAAGGCGACTATGGTTGTACCTGTAGCAATAACTAAAGCACAACTGACAACCCCTAATATTAATCGTTGCAATTTAGCATTTTTCTGCTCAACTACCAGTTTAGCTTCTACTTCTTTAAGTCTTGCCGCTTCTAATGTCTGTTGTACTTCTAATCTATCTATTTCTTCACTGATATGCAAAAATTGATAATCTAAATCACTTAAACTTTTACCTTTGCTCCATTTTTGAGCATCTTTTAACGCTTTTCCCCGCAATAACCGGGAAGTATCTGTTTGTTTAGAACTAATCCACAAGTGGAAATTTTCTCCATAAGGACGTAGTTTATTTAATTGTTTTTTTACCCATTCAAGATTAAATACTTGTTGATAAATTCGGTTTTTTATTATTAAAAATCCCTGGCTTTTGATGACTATCCCTGATAAAATTAGTTCTATTTGTTCTGTACTATAATCTGTAGTAACTTGGAGATGTTCTAAGATTTGTTGATAAATTCCTAGTAATCTACCTGCCCGTTTTTCATTCCAAAGAATCCGGTCTCTAATTGTTTTTAAATGTTCGGGTTCCTCTTGAGTTTGCCAGTTATCGATAATTTGCGATTTTACCAATGATTCTACCCAAAAATTTTCCATGCCAGGGGGAATTATGATTTGTTTTTTTGGATGTGATAATGCTGTTATTTGGATTAAATAACAAATTTTTTGGGTGAGGAATGGTTGCCCATTTGTCCAAGCTAATATTTCTCTTAATACCGCTTCTGGGTTATCGGTATAAGTTTTAATTCCCTCCAGTAAAGGCTGTATTTCTGCCAGTTTAAAACCTGATAATTCTATGGATTTGCCAATATTAAATGGTGTGCGTTTTTTATCTGCTATTAAATCTGAGGGTGTGGCTACTCCAAAAATTGCAAATGTCAGACGGTTATATTCTGGGTCTATTGCACGTTGATTGTAATAATACCGAATCAGAGCAAAAAAGTCATCTACGGCAAAATCTAGATTGAGAATACTGTCAATTTCATCGATAAATATGACAATGTTTTGTTGGGGAAATTTTTCTTTGAGGAGTAATTCTAGACAGTAATTTAGACCCTGTAAACCTGAAATATCACCAAGGTCATGCCACCAAGATTTTAACTTGATTGTTTTAGATAATTTGAAGCCCCGCCAGAGTTCAGAGACTATTCCTTTATACCATTGAATCGGAGTAATATTTTGACCACCAATCAAAGTCATATCAATACTACTACAGCAAAATCCCTCTTGTTTGAGCTGATTTATGGTTCTTACCAGCAGGGAAGATTTTCCCATTTGTCTACTGTTTAAAACATAACAAAATTCTCCTTTTTTCAGCGCTTGATCAAGTTGAATATCGGCTTTTCTTTTAATATAGGTAGGATGATTATTTGCCAGACTACCTCCTACTTGATATGAATACATTAGACATCTGCGAAAAAGATATAGGTTTTTTGCATCTAGTAGGGAACAGGGAATAGGAAACAGGCAACAGGGAATAGGGAATAGGTAACAGGTTTTCAGCGCTTGATCAAGTTGAATATCGGCTTTTCTTTTAATATAGGTAGGATGATTATTTGCCAGACTACCTCCTACTTGATATGAATACATTAGACATCTGCGAAAAAGATATAGGTTTTTTGCATCTAGTAGGAAACACTTAACTGGGAATAGGAAACACTTAACTGGGAATAGGAAACAAGGAATAGGGAATAGGGAACAGGTTTTCAGCGCTTGATCAAGTTGAATATCGGCTTTTCTTTTAATATAGGTAGGATGATTATTTGCCAGACTACCTCCTACTTGATATGAATACATTAGACATCTGCGAAAAAGATATAGGTT
>NZ_JAAHGT010000541.1 GCF_010672385.1 Okeania sp. SIO2F4 | reverse complement strand
TACCAGTCACTCGCTCAATGGCTCGGAATCCCATGCCGTTAAGAGACATTTTTAGACAAAGCTCTTTAACGTCAGAACTATAACCCGCAGGACAGGGGCTTTCTCGAAACTGACGGCCACAATCACGGCACAGATAACTCTGTTTTCCCTGACGATGACCATTTTTCACTACTTTATGGCTTTGACAATAAGGACAATCCATCTCTCAATAAAATTCTAGAATATCATTCTCTATTGTGCAACACCATAGCTAAGGCTGGGTCATGACGTAATTTGTCGTGGTCATTAACATCTTCATTAAGATAAGTCCATAAATTCTTTGAGCAACTAATTGATGAACTGAATAATCTACATAAGATAAATTTCTATAGTTTTGAAAACAAAGTGCCAACCTCTCGGTGATTTTTAGCTTTTTGTCTAACTCAGCCATGAACACAATTCCAGCATCATCAGTAATTATTCCTCCAGAGAAATTAGCGATAACTTCTTTTCCTTTAAACCTAGCATCAAAAATTTATTCACTCTTACCTCAGAATTAGTATTAATTTTAGATAGGACTCAGTGGCAAAATATTAACATATTAATGATTAGTGTAGCAGGGATTACCTTGGGATTAGCGATCGCCTTTTTATTATACCTCACTAGCTTGGCAAATGCTATAGTCTTCCTGATACGTTCAAATCCTAAATTACAATGGAGCTGTTTTTTAGCTAATACTAGTCTTTTTCTCTTTTTTAATCTTGCCAATACCAGCTAAATTTTTCACCACTTTTTGTGGGAGTATAATAAAGCATGAACCTCTCTATTCAAAAATAGATCGCCTCTAGAAAAGCTAGATTTGCTGCGAACTTCCTCTAAGGTGAAAGATGGTATATTTTGCATTTCTGGGTCAGCTCCGACTTGAATCAATAGATCGGCAAATTCTACTTTTTTATTAAAAGGTCGAATAGCTCTAATCTTGACACCTGAACTAATTAATGTTTCTGCAACTAACTTAACGTGTTCTATATTTACTTTTGAACCAAACCAAATTGAATTACTAGGCACATCTACTGTCAAAGTTGGTAAAAGTATAACTTGATAATCTAAACTTCTTAAAGCTTTTTCAACTACTCCATTATCAACATCTTTAGGAAAATACTCAACCACCACAGAATTTTCTTGTTTCTGAGAAAAATTATCCCCCAACAAACTTAATTCATCCTGCAAAACTTCCCGATATACTGTTGGTAAATGCCTACTCATAGAATTAGTTTCAATTCCATATCCTAAACTCGTCCATGTACCAGATAATAACCGCAAAACTTGATTTAATTTTCCCTTTCTTAACAACCCAGGAATATCTGCTTTCCAATATTTGCGATCGCTTAACCAACCATGTACAACAGCATCTTGATATTTTGGCTCAAAACTGTAAGATGCCCAAAATAGAGACCAACCACGTTGGGGATGATAACGTTTTGCCATGAGATACCAAGTATTGCTTAACATTTGATATCTTCCTGCTGCAGTGCTACAGTTTCCTTTATTTGGACCAGCAACAATTTTGATACACCAATCTGGATGTTTTCTCAGGTTAGATACCTTTTTACCTGTATAAACAACATGATAAGGTTGAGCATAATTAGACTCACTAGCTGAAATAGTTCGCATTAATGCCCTAATATAAGGATCTCCACCTTTCATTGCTAGTCGAGGCCATTTTTCTTCATCATCATAATTATATTGATTAGGAGAATTTAATTTGGTTAATTGCTGTTTATTTAGATTTAATTTTCCCTTAAAAATCTGGAAAAAAGATATAAAAGAGACGATAAGTATAGATATAAAAATTAAGCGTTTGAAAAGCATAAAACGGACTTGAGAAGGCTTTCGTATCTTTCTTCTAATTTTCGGTTTAACAGAACGCATCTAAATCGTCAAGGGTAATTTTCTAAATATTCTTCTGAGAGCTTTTGACAATGAATTACATTTGTTAAAGTCTCTAATAAACATCTAGTTTAACTCAAGTTACCAAAAGTTGCACCTGCTGTTTAATAGGTAAAATAGCTCTAATTTTTTTACAACAATTACTGTATTGAAATAATTCAAAAATGTGCTATGTAACAAATCAATTTAAAACTACACTCAAGAGACAGAAATAAATAATTCTGCCAAAGACTTTTCCGGTGCTTCTGCCTGAGTAACAATCTCAACAATTTTATTGCAAGCTGCTGTTTGAAATATTGCCTCCACAGAAACTTGTGCTACCTTAGTACGAGGAATACTGCCCTCAAATAAGCGATCGGCAGATTCCATAACAATAGGAAATTGATTATCATCATTTTTCAGACCGCCTGGGCGAACAATAGTATAATTAAGACCACTTTTCTCAACATATCCTTCAGCTTGTTTCTTCCAGAATAAAACCAGCCAGAACAAATTTAGGGGGTGAAAAAATCGAGACACACACAAGGATGAAACCAAAACAAAACGTTCAATACCCTTCTGTTTTGCAACATCTACTAAATTTTTAGTTCCTAAATAATCAACTTTATATGGGCCAGTAAAGTCAAAATTAGGTCTAGCACCTGTAGCACATAGCACCACTTTGCTATCCCCAATAGCAGTGTAGAAACTACTAGGATGAAGAACATCTCCCATTACCAACTCTGCTTCTGGAGGCAGAATTTCTCTAGCTGTTTCTAAGTTACGAACTAAAGCCTTAACAGGAATATCTCGTCTCACCAACTCTTGTACAATCCGACGACCTGTTTGGCCAGTTGCTCCGGCGATGAATACTTTCATATCTTCATATATATAAAGTTGTAATCCAACCAATAATCAATTTTGGCTGACTGTTAGGAACTGGGCTTGATTTTATAGAAATGAATTATTAATTATCATACTAAGATGATACATTTACTGCTATTTGATTTCAAGCAATTATAACAAAGGCTTTGGGTCTGTTTATTCTCTTGCTGTTCATATTTTATTTGTTACTAAATACCGTAAAAAGGTGATTAATGTCCAAATACTGGAAAAGTTAAACACGCATATTTGATGAAACTTGTCAAAAGTGGGAATGTGAGTTCGTTGAGTTTAACGGTGAAGTAAACCATGTACATTTGTTAATTAGTTTCAATCCAAAAGTTTAACTGAGTCAATTCATAGCTAATCTCAACACTGTTTCTAGTAGGTTAATCAGAAGAGACTTTGCTGATTATCTAGGTAGATTTTACAGAAAACCTCTACTGTGGACTGGCTCTTATTTTGTTGCTAGTTGCGGTGGTGTAACCATTCAGCAATTAAAACAATATGTTGAGCATCAATCAACACCAGTTTAAGAAAATTGTCGGCAACTCCTCTCCCGTTAAATCGGAGATTATAACCGGAGCCCCCTTGCGGAATAAAGTTTTATAAATTAAAGATCCAATTTGGCAATCCTAAAATTATTGGGTATAGTGTATATATATATACACTATAGTCCTAATCATGCACGACAATTTTGCTGTAGATAAAACCTTAGAAATGGACAAAAACTTGATTAGTAATTGTTACTTAAGTACAACAGAAATAGAAACACCAGAAACTAGCAAAACTAATTGGTTTAACACTAAATATAGTGACTGCATGGAACTGTATGTAGATATTGAAACGGTAGCAAAGCACTTTGTATCTCACCGGAATTGGTTTTGTCGATGCGCTCATCCGATGAAAGTTGAGCCTCTAGGAGAAAATGGCTATGATTTGTTGATTGGAAAATTGGGTGCTTTGGGATACCAGGTAGAAGCTAGAGTTGGTTTGGAGCTAGTGCCACCAGATTCCGCAGGAATATATAGAATTAGGAATATACAAGTGCCAAATTATACTCCTCCTGGATATGAAATTCAATTTCAATCAGAAATGAAATTGGTAGAGTTACCCACGGATCAATTCTGTAGTCAGAAAGAGATTCAAAAATTGGGACTCCCCCCTGTGATTACTGGGGCAAAATGGAATCTAGATTTGACTGTGGGTGTCAAGTTTCCTCAGTTTATTCATAAAATGTCCCCTGGTTTGATTCAGAAGACTGGCAATGGGTTATTACTTAAAGTGGTACGTCAGGTATCCCAGTGTTTGAGCTACAAAACTCAAATGGATTTTCATACTACCTATAATTTGCCATTTCCCAAGCAAAGAAAAAGAAAGTAGGGGCTTGGTCACCAAACCCCTAAATAAATATTTATTTATAGCTGATTCATAAATCAAATATTAAACTATCTCTCAAAGAATCCACGCGGATTTATCCGATGGACTGTCAAAATGTTTTACATATTGCTGATAATCCTTAACAGAATTTCTACACCTGTTACTGCTTGCCAACTAAAAAGGCCCAAGATTGAAACGTTCAGAACTATATGGCTGTAACGCGCCCAATCTTGGCCTTTCTGCATAAAAGGAGTTAAAGAAGCAGATAGAGCGATCGCTCCTGTCATGCCTAATCCTGCCAGGAGGTGAGGACCAAAAAACAGCTTACTATTATTAATATAAGTGACGGCCATTCCACCAAGAGACCCCAAAACCATGAAAGCTAGGATTAGGGAACCAACTTGGTGATGCTTGATTTTAAATTTAGCAAATTCTTTTTTCTTTTCTGTTTCTGTGGCAGTTCTACTGTTGCGAACTTTAATACCGAGATACAAGGCATAAATTGTCAAGGCCAAAAGTACCCACATAATAGCAGGATGGAAAAAGTTGAGCCATGGTTTAATAGATTCTGGAATTGGCAGATCCATAAATTAATCTTCTCTCTAGGATTCGTAAAAAAACTTTATAAAACTTAGTATAACAGCTAGTCGATCTTATTTGATAGTGACGCTCCCGATAGCCGATCATGTAGATAAGTTTTGGGTTTCTCCTGACCAGAGGGTAAGCTGACTGAAAAACTGGGTCTGATAAAAAAACGAATTAAAAAGTATCGCCAATTAAGTAAATCATCTCAAAGTTGGTTGGAGACCTGCGCTCTCCCGTAGGGTAGCGTCGTCCGCGAAAACCAACTCATGCGGTTTTTACGATAGTATGCTATGGCAATGAGCGCTCAGGTATTTACAAGGCCCAGCTCAAAGTGCATTCTAGAAAAGGCGTACAAAAAATAATGTGTAAATATGCCAGCGCACATTGCTATACTATTAATAAATTAAGGCTGCTCGGCTAGTAGTGTCAGCGCTAGTCGCTCATGGGGGAGACCCCAAGACCACCCTGGCAAGTCTTTAGGAGCGGGCCTTTACACCGAAAAGAGGTTCGGCTAATTAGGCAAGTGTATTGTTTCGCTTTAGCTTTTCGGCTGTCGCCGACATGAAACGCTTCGCGACATGAAACACGACATGAAACGCGACATGAAAAGCGCACCTCCTCTGCAAGAGGTAGCAGAAAGCTCCTACCAGTTATGGAGCAGGAATCCGGCTTTATCGCGTAAGGGCAACGTCGGGAGGATGTTAATAATAGTATTTCTCACTAAGCATGAGGTAGACTATTATCTTTACTTCACTATTGCCTCTTGCCTAAAGCCTAGAGTTTTATACCTCTCCAGTATGGGAATTGCTATATCTAATACCAATTTCATAAAATATTGCTACAGTCACGATACAGGGAATAGGGAATAGGGAATAGGGAATAGGGAATAGGGAATAGGGAATAGGGAATAGGGAAAGAAAAAAATAATAAAAAAAGATGAAAAAACGTTTAATTTTTACAATTTATGTAATTTATAATTTTTTATTGTAGGAATAAATCATAAATTTAAGATGTAACTGCCTATGCATGAATTTGGTATAAGAATACTCAAGGTTCTAAACGGTACGAAAAAGCTTGAGTCAGAGTCGCTAAATTTCTTGCCAAACTTAAAGACACTAAAATCGATTTTCTCCATAAGTTATCCACTAAAATAATTCCTGAAAACCAAACAATTATTTTAGAATATTTGAATGTTTCTGGTATGGTTAAAAACCGAAAATTGTCTAGAGCAATTAGTGATTTAGGCTGGAAACAATTTCGCACCTTATTAGAAGGAAAAGCAGAAAAATATGGTCGTAATTTGAGAGTAATTAGTCATTGAGCAAACTACCAAAATGTGTTGATGTTGCAGTTTTTCAGTCTGAAAATTAGACATTTAAATTAGAGAAGGGGAATTTATTAATTGTGAAACTAAACACGACTGCGATGAAAATGCAGCATTCAATAATTAATAATAGGTAATTATTAATTACCTATTATTAAAAAGAAGAGGATTGGTTAAAAAGAATTTTTTTGTTCTCTTGGTCGATTGGATATGGTTAGGTAACTCATCCATCCCATCCTACGGAATTATCCGCAAACGATCGCTCTCTTGGTCGATTGGATATGGCGTTTTTGCTGGCGCAAAGCTATCCTAGGTCATGCTCCGCAAACGCTTTTCATGTCGGCGAGCAGACGAAACGACCGCTTTTTTCTCCTTGAAAGGAGAGGCTTTAAACCTTAATTTTTCGGTAAATATATTAGTCACCGGAGGACATTTGGAGA
>NZ_JAAHGT010000540.1 GCF_010672385.1 Okeania sp. SIO2F4 | reverse complement strand
GGCGGACGTTCTGCTAGTTATAAGATTAGTGTACAATCCAATGGTAATTTATTAATTGGTGCTGCTTATACTAAACAAATGGATTTACAGCCTGGAGATGAGTTTGAAATTTCCTTGGGACGTAAACATATTCATTTGCGTCAAGTAGAGGCAGAAGCAGAAGAAGAAGAAGAGGAAGAAGAAGAAGAAGAAGCAGTATCAGCAGGAACATTTTAAGTTAAGGCTACATAATTCACATATTTACTGAAAAGCAAGATTGAAATCCCTGTCTCTTTCAGAGCAGGGATAAAAACAAGCAAGCAATTTTTGCTTGAGCTGCTGAATGCTTTCCTTTTATTTGGCTAAAAACCACAGCCAAATAGTAATAGAAGACCTCAATGTATCAGGAATGATGGCAAATCATAAGTAGGGGCGATTCGCATAGATGTCCCTACAAAGGCAGTTAGCTGATATGAGTTTTTACGAGTTCAGAAGACAGGCGCGAGTACAAATGTGAGTTATACGGTTCTGAAGCTCATAATTGTTGATAGATGGTTTCCTAGTTCTAAGACTTGCAGTAGGTGTGGTCAGGTTAAAAATTCTCTATCTTTATCTGAAAGAGTTATAGAGTGCGAACACTGTGGTTTCAGTTGCGCAGCAAACGACCGTGGTAGCCAGAGGAGCTGGATAACGCCGACGTTGCCTGGTTGAAGCAGGAATAGAACAGATTGTAAGCACGAAAATCATAGATTTATTATAGATAATCATAGGTTTCTAAGAACGGAGTCAAGCTGTCAAAGGAATGAGCTTGAATAGATTAGAATTAGTCTCATTCCCATTATACTTAATTTAGTAAGTTTTTTGATTTATAAATTGCTCGGCGATTAACTATAGTCATCAAAAACTAAAACTAGGAAACTGTGACAGAACCCAGTAATCTTTCCACAATTGTTTGAGTACGTTTTCCCCCTGCTGTTATCAAGCGATGGGAAAGCACATAAGGAACAAGAAACTTCACATCATCAGGAATAGCATAATCTCTTCCTGTGAGAAAGCCTAAAGCTTGAGTTGCTCGGTGCAAAGCAACCGTTCCACGAGGACTAACACCTAGTGTAATTTCTTCATCTTCCCTTGTTGCTCTAACTAAGCTGAGAATATATTTTTGCAAAGACTCATTTACTTTTACCAAACTGCACAAACGACGTAACTCTTGTACTTCCTGCAAAGTAATGCAAGCTTTTAGTGTACTGACCCCTGAACCTTCAGAGATTCTTTGTAGCATCTGAAGTTCTTCCGACTCTGTAGGATAGCCTAATGTCAGAGATAAAGTAAAACGATCCATTTGTGCTTCTGGCAGTGGAAATGTCCCTTGATACTCAATTGGGTTCTGAGTTGCAATGACAAAAAATGGGTCAGGAACAGAACGTGAAACTCCATCTACGGTAACCTGTTTTTCCTCCATCACTTCCAAAAGAGCAGATTGAGTACGGGGTGTTGCACGATTAATTTCATCTGTCAATAGTACGTTGGCAAACACCGGACCGGGTAGAAATTCAAATTCCCCACTACGAGGGTTCCAAATATTAGTACCAGTAATATCGGTAGGTAGTAAGTCAGGAGTACATTGAATTCGCTGAAACTTTCCAGCGATCGAATAAGCTAGAGATTTCGCTAGTAAGGTTTTACCTACACCGGGAACATCTTCTAAAAGAACATGACCTCCTGAAAGTAATGCTACTAATACTAATGTGATGGCATGTTCTTTACCAACAATAGTCTGACTGAGATTTTGTTTCAGCTTTTCAATACTTTCTTTCATAAAATTATTATTTGCTGTATGTTTTGATGGAAACAAATAAACCCGAATTCTCTCCTCCGCTATATTTTTATTTCAACCCTGTCCTACCCGGTGAGGTCTTTAAGTACAGCTTCAGAAAGAAATAGTATTAGGTGGTAGATGGTAGGTTTTAGGTAGTCAGTAAATCTTCATGTTCCAACATTGGAAATTAGGTTTCCAACCATGCTAGCTCGTTATTTGTAACATTCTTTTTTTATGCATGATATTATTTATTATTCTCAAACTAAATCAAGTCTTAGGTAGCAGCTTGTCGATCAAAAAAACTTTCCACAAAATAGTTTTTATTGAGCTACTACCTAATATTCTTAACCGAAAACTTCTAGGTTTATAAATTATAACGAAAATATTATCAGCTAAATTACAAAGTTGACGATCTAGTTTGAAATGCAAATCACATCTAGTATTAGCTATCTTTTCATGTAACCGAGCTATCTTATTCTGAAGTTTTAGCCAATTATTTAAACCTCTTTTTTTATTCTTAAGTCTTCTTTCCATCAATTTAATTTTGGGCAGTTGACAAACACAAAAACTTAGAAGGTTTGATTAATTTGCCAGTGTAGGTACGGACAAAATTTTCTATTCCTGCATCGATTCCTAATGACTTATTGCCTGCGGGATTATCTGGGACTAACTCAGAGGAAGTCAAAGTAATCATCAAATAATAACCAGTAGCTTTTTTGACTATCCTAGCTTACAAATGCTTGAAAAACATCTGGATATGACCTACTTTGTTTGATCTTAATCCAATCTAGCTGAGGTAGTTTAACTCTACTATTACCTAGGCAATTTTTCAGCATTGCCGGAAAGACAAAGCTTCTCAACTTTTTCTTAAATCGAGGAAAACCTTTACCGAATAATTAATAATTAATAATTATTAATTAAATAATTCAGCTTACTCTGCCGACCCTTTCAAGGGGAAAAAAATGCTCTTGAATTTCCTTATATTCAATTCCGTTGCGGTTTTAATCACCAGGTAATTATCCATTATCCATTATCCATTATCCATTAATGAACAACAGATTTCATCTCAGAAAAAGCTTTGTCTAAAGTCTTCAAAGTTTGTTGTAAGATTTGAGCATTAACTGACTTTAATCTGGGATTAGTCTTCCCGCGCTATTGTTAAGTTTTTTGCTTGATGATTGTAATTAGGATAAGCTGCATCAGCAGAAATAATGTATTCAGAAATAATTGCACAACTATTAATTGGTAATTTTCTTGAAACACACCAGTCTTTCCCCTCTCTTAATAGGAATTATACAGGTCTTGACAAACATTAAGAATCTGGTTAATTTCAGTTTCTTGTTGTTTGTTTGGCAAAAGGTTTGTACTGGTAAGTTAAAGTAATCAAAGGTTGAAAATAAAACTTTAATAACTATCTATAATTATAACTGATACTGGATTGATTCGCGCTCCGCTCAATTAATTGGCAATTTTGTAATTTATGAGGGGCTGTCTGCCTAGGTTTCCCGCGCAGTTTATTCGCCCCGTCTCACCGCTAAATTTCTAATTTAGTGGATCGATATCTTTCAACATTTTCTGATAGATTTTGTATCCTCTAGCAATAGCATAATCTTTTCATGCTTCGGCTTATCTATCTAGATTATCTTTGTTTTCGGCACTAGAAACTCTGGCATAAATGCAAGCTATCAAGTCAGACTTTGAGTTATCTTCATCAGTTCTGATAATCGTGCCGGATGTGCAATTGATAACCAGTCAAATCCTATTTTTTCCAAGACCTCCAGGTTTTTTGATAACTTATTTCTATTTTTTTAGCATAGTCTTAAAGTTTCATGTCTATAAATTTAACATGAATGACTGTATTTGACTATTTTATTAAAAATATCAGCGCGATCGCTGTGCAAATCAGAAAAAGCATAAATCAAATTGTGATTAACTTCAAAATATAAAAGGAATAGGATTAATTCCCATCCCTTGAATTGAATTTGATTTGATTAATAGATTTTAGTAGTCACGAGAGGAGCGGTCTCTTCTACCGCCACCACCGCCGCCACCGCGTCGGTCTTCTCGTGGCCTGGCCTTATTAACCTTGAGATTACGTCCCATCCATTCAGCACCATCAAGTGCTTGAATGGCAGCTTCTTCTTCTTCTTCAGTCTCCATTTCTACAAAAGCAAAGCCCCGAGGGCGACCGGTTTCACGGTCACTAGGAACTTGAACTCGCTTCACAGTACCATATTCAGCAAAGACTTCCTTTATATCTTCATCTGTTGCATCGTAGGAAAGGTTCCCAACGTAAACTGACATAATTGACCTCCAAAATAGGAATGTAATGTAGAGAGATTTCGGAAGGCCAGCAATGCCAGATGAAACATCATCAAAAAGCTCATCACTCAAAGCAAAAACTGCAACCTATACCTATTCTCAAACTAGATTCTATCATAGAGAGTTTTGGTTAATAATTATACAAATTATAACTTTCCTCCAACTGAAAATAGGCAGTAAAGTGTTTTAGATTTTAGCTTTATAAAAGTTCCATTAAACCTCTGGACTAAATTCTCAGTCAAATCTTGCAACTCAAATTTAGGACTGCTATATTTTTTCAGTTTTTCATAATTATCATAATCATGCTCTATAAATAATTAATTCCAAATGAATAATAAATTAAATTCAGGCAAAATTAACTCATTACTAAATTATTTTCTCTTGACACAATACCATTTTTTTTACCTTACAAAAAACAAGGTTGACAGTAATATGTTCCAATGAGGATGAAAACTAACTCTAGATTTTAATTTATCAAATTGGTTTGATAAATTTTTGCTACAAATTATTAGAAGTTAGGAACCAGATAGGGTCGCCGTCGGATTGGCGATGTACAGGATTCAGGAGTTATTATATCATGTCCGCTTGAATAGTTATAAATAAAGAGGGAGGAGTCAGGAGGGAAGAGGGGGAAAAAGAAGGTATAAACAGGATAAAGTTTTTTGGTCGCGAAGCGGAACGGAGTTCTATCGCGGAGCGGAACGAAGTTCTATCCCTAATTATCTGGACATGATATAATTTAGCAATCAGGAGGCATGGCTTCTAACGATTCCTCTTTAACATTTTTTATCTGTTTTTTTGTCTATTGACAGCTATTAAGTATTTTTTCATCTGACCAAAAAAGAAGGTCTCAAGCCTCCCCTTTCAAGGGGATGAAAACAATCAACTTCAGTATTTCAATCCTGATGCTTCAGCCAGAGGTACTGATAAGTGATAACTGATAACTGAAATAACATACATCAAAAATTAAGTTCTTTAATCACTTAATTTATCTATAACATTATTTTTGGAAAATGCTATAATTTACTCTTTTGAGGTTAAAAGTAAGTATAATAGCTATAACTACTACTACTAGCTTTGAGTAGTCCCTCAGAATTTTTTCTTTGGTCAACTTAAGAAGAAACGAAGTAACCCAGATTTATCACATTGGGTAGATCGGCGAATAACTCGGTCTATGGATAAGCGGGGAACTATCAAAATTATATAGTTTGATTTGTAAGTATACTTCTAGCAATTCTACAATCTTCATGTATTTTAGCTTTCAGTAAATCTAGAGAAGCAAATTTTTGTTCGGGTCGTAAAAACTCTATCAAATTTACAGTTAAAGTTTGACCATATAAATCTCCAGACCAGTCTAATAAGTGAACTTCCACAGTTGGCTGTAAACCATTTAATGTAGGGCGACAACCAACATTCATCACACCTAAGTAGGGGCGATCGCCAGAAAATATTTCTTGGGGTTGCTTCTGTCGAGAAAAATATACTTCTACAGCATAAACCCCAAAACGAGGCAAAAATTTTTGTGGTGGTAGCTGAAGATTTGCTGTAGGAAATCCTAATGTTCTACCTAATTGTTGCCCCTGGACTACTTGACCAACTAAACTGTAGGGGCGACCTAACAAACGATTTGATTTCTTCAGGTCTCCTTCTTCTAAAGCTTTACGAATTATAGAACTGCTAATACGTTCTCCATTTTCACAAGTATATAGAGGTACAATTGTTACACCTATATTGTAATTAGCAGCGATCGCCTGTAAATCTTTTGCATCTCCTGCCCTCTTGCGTCCAAAACGGAAATCCCATCCTACACTTACTCTATCTGCTTGTAAGTGTTTTACCAGAATTTCTTCTACAAATTGAATAGGAGTTAAATCTGCCAATTCTTGATTAAATGGCAATAATACCACTTGTTCAACTCCGATATGTTGGAAAAGAGCCAATTTTTCTGCTATTGGAGCCAACAATTTTTTTGGTTTTCCACTAAAAAACTCTTGGGGATGAGGATTAAAAGTAACAACTGTGGAATAAATTTTTTGTCCCTGCTCATTATCATTGTTGCCCAATTCACTTTGGCAATGCCATGATGATAGTTTTAACTCTTGATGAAACAATTTCAGCTTTTTACTTTCATCTACTTCTGTAGCTGTTGCCAATTCTGATGGACAGACAGAAAGTAAGTTTGATCTATTGTTTAAGTTTAAAATCGGTTCAATTACTTGGCAATGTCCTCGATGTAAACCATCAAAGTTTCCCAAGGCAACTGTAGTTGGAGTTAGAGCCGTAGCTAAAGAAGAAGTTATCCACACACCTTATATTTTCACTTATTTAATCATCTTTTACCACATTTAGTTTTTTTTGTCTAATTTTTTTGTTAGTTTACTAACAAAATTAAAATTAAGCAG